>CAIJTL010001634.1 GCA_903823545.1 uncultured Planctomycetaceae bacterium | reverse complement strand
CTCGCTGACGACTTCGGGCGTGACCGCGTCACCAGGATCGAGGAAGTTGCCTCGTTTGTGAATTTTCGTCACACGTTGCTTGTCCGTTGGGAGTTCTCGGAGAATCGGGAGCTGTGGCAACGCAGCTTCAAAATCCTTCAACAACTTCTGGGCGGCGGCAAGTTCATCACGAGCTTTTCGAGCTTCCGGCGATTCAAACGTTGGCTTCAATCCAGCAGGGTCTGCGTCGCTGGTACTCAATCGGAACTGTGCCAGGACTAGTCGATCTCCGTAGTTCTGAGTCATGGTAATTCGCAGCTTGGCATTGCCTTCGACGTTGAGCGCCTCTGCGAAGTCGAACATTGCCACATGGCGTTCGCGTTGACGCGGGCTGACCGCCCAACCTGTTTTCAAATCGCCATCAATGGCCGCAGCGACAGGCCAGCCGCCCTGCGAATAATCCGCTCGCGGAGCAACCAATTTGAGCGGAGTAGCCGCATACCCTTTGACTAATTCCACGACAAGTTCTGAGACCACAAAGTTCGGATCTGCCGGCTTGCGTCCGACTCCAAGTTGACCATCGGGCAACTTGGTCGGGATGGCTTCCAGTCGCATCGCCGTGTGTCGACCACTCGGCAACGCGAGCGTGACCGTGTAGGTGTCTTCGTTTTCGGCCTTTCCGCTGGCGATCACCGCACCGTCAGTCTGTGGCTTCAGTGTTGCACCGCTACGAGCAGTCGCTTCGATTACTTTCGCAATCTTCCATTTGGTCTCTTCGCCAACGGCGAATTTCGCATCCGCTTCGCTCGCCTTCTTCGCTTCATCATCTGCAACCTTCACGCGAGCCTGCAGCTTCTCCTTTTCGGCCCGTTGCGTGGCAGTCAACACCGGAAGACGGGGAGCGTCATCGTAGCGATCGGCATCTTCGGTCTGATTGAAGAGCGCATAGAAGCGGTAGTAATCGCTCTGTGAGATCGGGTCGTACTTGTGAGTGTGACACTTCGCGCAGCCCATCGTCAGGCCCATCCAGACTTGCATCGTCGTGTCGATTCGATCCTTCACGGCGACAGTGCGAAACTCTTCGTCATCGGTTCCACCTTCGTCATTCGACATGGTGTTGCGATGAAAGGCGGTCGCGACGATTTGTTGCTCGTTCGCGTTCGGAAGCAGGTCACCGGCGAGTTGCTCGACCGTGAATTGGTCGAGCGGCATATCGGCATTCAGAGCGTTGACGACCCAATCTCGCCACGGCCACATCGTTCGACCAAGATCTTTCTCATAGCCTTTCGTGTCTGCATACCGCGCCAAGTCGAGCCACATCCGCCCCCAGTGCTCACCGAACTGCGGTCGCTTCAGCAACTCATCGACCAGCCGCTCGTAGGCTGCTGGCGATGGATCGCGAGCGAACTCATCCGCCATCTCCGGAGTTGGCGGCAGTCCGATCAAGTCGAGCGACAATCGACGAACCAGCGCGTGCGGCGACGCTGGCTTCTGCATCGCAAGCCCTTTCTTCTTCAGCTCGGCACTGACGAGATCATCGAGTTTCCCCGCAGGCTTCACGACCGGCTCAAACGACCAATGCCGCTGCCACTTAGCCCCCTCGGCAACCCAACGACGCAGTGTCTCGATTTGTTCCGGCTTGAGCTTCTTGTTGGCTTTCGGCGGCGGCATCACGACATCAGGATCGGTACTCGTCAATCGAGCGATGAGGCTGCTCTTCTCAACCGAACCTGGTGCGATCGCAGTCTTCCCCTCGCGAACCTTCTTCGCATCCGCTTCGACATCCAGCCGCAGCCCCGCCTGACGCTCATGTTCGTCGGGACCGTGGCAGGCAAAACAATTCGCCGAAAGGATGGGCAACACATCGCGAGAAAACTGAACCGGCTCCGCAGCACGGACCGAGAGCGGCAACATTAGAACGAGAAGCAGAGTTGTGTATTTCATGATGAGCGAGTGATACCGAATACGGTGGCTGAAATCCAAAGAACATCGGTTTTCCGGACGAGGCGGGAGGCGTTCAACGCAAAGGCGCAGAGAACGCGAAGCAGCGGAGCCACAACCGAAGGGGTCGTGATCGTTATACTTTGCACGGTCAGATGTGAGGGTTTAGCCGCAACGCCAACGGCGTGCG
>CAIJTL010001633.1 GCA_903823545.1 uncultured Planctomycetaceae bacterium | reverse complement strand
CTCCGACTCCGGCTGAGATTGATGCGTTTCTCAAGGACGAGTCGGCAGAGAGGTTCAACAAAGTCGTGGACCGCTTGCTGGCATCGTCAGCGTATGGCGAGCGTTGGGGACGGCATTGGCTCGACGTCGCGCGGTATGCGGACACGGCGGGTGATGGTGCGGACTATCCGGTGCGAGAAGCGTTCAAGTACCGCGACTGGGTCATCAATTCTTTCAACGCCGATCAGCCGTTTGATGAGTTCATTCGCGAGCAGATCGCGGGGGACATTCTCGCGAAGGCCGGACCTGCCGAGCAGTACGCCAACCGCATCACCGCGACGGGGTTTCTCGCGGTCGGCAAGCGGTATGGCTATGCCCCGAATCCCGACTATCAGCATCTCGACTTCGCCGACGCGATTGATTCGATCGGGCGTTCGTTGTTGGGGCTGTCGATTGGATGTGCTCGCTGTCATGACCACAAATACGACCCGGTTACCGTGCAGGATTACTACGGTCTGTATGGCATCTTGAAGAGCACTCAATGGTCGTTCCCCGGTGGCGAAGAACAGAAGCGACCGGCGTTCTTTCCGCCGCTCGTTCCACCAGAAGAGGCGGCTCGATTGGATCAAATCAAAGCGACAGAACTCGCGCGGCTGGATGGTGAGTTGGCTCGTTTGAAGAACGATCGAGCGGCGCTCAACAGCAATGTCATCGCGGGGGGAATTGATCTTGGCTTTGAATCGCAGACGCTCGGTAAGCCGCCTGCCGGAGCATGGCTGTCAGCCGGTCCGAACGCTGTCTCGGCGGAAGCTCAAAGTCCGTTCGCTCACACGCATCCGGTCGGCACGAAGGGCGTGCGAGTCGGCAGCGGCCTCAAGACCGACGGCGTGCGGTACGTCTTCAATCCTGGCTTGCGAGCGATCGCCGGCAAGCAGATGCACTTCACGATCGACTTCCGAGTGGTCTCCCCCGCCGAGCAGAAGGGAGCGTTTCGTTTCTATCTGGGGCGAGGCGTGATCGGCTCGACGGCGGTCGATGTCAGCGTGACATCCAACGAAGTCGCCGTTCGCAGCGGCGGCGAATGGAGCGTTGTTCGCAAAATTGAGCCCGGTACTTGGTACACGCTGCGGCTGACGATTGATCGAGACAAGAAGTCGTACTCGGGCATCGTCGGCACGCCGAGCGATCTCACGGTGATCAACGACAAGCCGCTCTCAGCCAGTTGGGACGGCGTGTTCGATACCTTCATCTGTGATGGCACCGGACATGCAGAAGGTCCGTCGCCCGCGCGTGATCTCGACAACATTGGCTTGCTGATGACTCCGTTCGGCGGGCCCGGATCGGGACCAGTGGTCGCTCCGAAAACTCCCGAAGACTTGCCGCAACAGATCGCGAAGCTCGATGCCGCCATCGTGGCGACGACCAAGCAACTCGATGCCGAGAACGCCAAGCAACTCTACCCCGTTGCTTACGGAGTGACCGAAGGGACTCCGACCAATGTTCGCATTCAGAAGCGGGGCGAACCGGACAAGCTCGGCGATGAAGCACCGCGCGGATTCGTCGCGATCCTGGGTAATGCCAAGCTGCCGCCTGATGCGAAAGGGAGCGGTCGGCTGGAACTCGCGAACTGGCTGACGCGACCGACGAACCCTCTGACCGCGCGTGTCTTTGTGAATCGAGTTTGGCAATGGCACTTCGGTCAAGGGCTCGTGCCGACGCCGAGCGACTTTGGAACTCGAGGCGAGGCCCCGACTCATCCCGAGCTGCTCGATTGGCTGACATCCGAGTTCATCGCGTCCGGTTGGAAAGTGAAGACCTTGCAGCGGCTCATCATGTCGTCGCGGACGTATCAACTCGCGAGCGACGATGACGACGCGAACCTGCGAGTCGATCCCAGCAATGTCTGGCTGTGGCGTTACTCGCGCCGCGCGTTGGATGCTGAGTCGATCCGCGATTCCATGCTGTTTGTCAGCGGCAAGCTCAATCGCAACGTCCCTGCCGAGCATCCTTTTCCGTCAGTCGATACTTGGGGCTTCACCATTCATCGACCGTTTCACGCGGTCTATGACTCGGACCATCGCAGCGTCTATTTGATGGTGCAGAGAAACCGCCGCCATCCGTTCTTGGCGTTGTTCGATGCCGCCGATCCGAACCTAAGCATCGCCTCGCGACTGCCGACCACGACGCCCACTCAAACGCTGTACCTGATGAATTCCCCGTTCGTGCACGATCAAGCCGCCGCGCTGGGAGTTCGCGTACTCGCTGCTGCGAGCGACGATGCTGCTCGAGTTCGCTGGGCCGTCGAAACCACTCAAGGCCGAGTCCCCTCTGAAGCCGAAGTCGCCGATGCGGTGTCTTTCGTAACCGCCTACCAAAACAAGCTGGCCGAACAAAAGACGCCGACCGATCGTCAGCCAATCGCCGCCTGGTCGGCACTCTCGCGAGTGCTGCTGACAAGCAATGCGTTCTTGTATGTGGATTAGGTCTGCGATTCACTTTCCGTATGCTGATGCCATCAATCGAACTGAGTGATCTCCATGATTTCGAACTCCAATTCCAATCGTCGTGAATTCCTGCAAGCGGCCTCCGGCGGCTTTGGGGCTGTCGCGTTGGCTGGCCTGATGGCTGAGAGCGGCATGGCAGCCGGGTCCGATCCGTTGGCCGCTCGTTCGGGGCACTTCGCACCAAAGGCCGATCGGGCGATCTTCCTGTATTCGACCGGAGGAGTTTCGCAGGTCGACACGCTGGACCATAAGCCGCAGTTGATTGCCGATCATGGCAAGTCGATCACGGCATCCCGATGGCTCAACAAGCCGGGCCAGTTTCAGAGGTTCCTCATCAAGCCGCACTGGGCCTTTCAGCAGCGGGGGCAAAGCGGCACTTGGGTCAGCGACCTCTTCCCGCACTTCGGCTCGGTGATCGACGATGTCTGTGTGCTCAACGCCATGCACTGCGACAGCGATGGCCACGACAAAGCTACGCTCGCGGCGCATGTTGGGTCGGCTCAGTTCGCTCGGCCCAGTCACGGAGCGTGGGTCAGCTATGGACTAGGAACGGTCAATCGCAACCTGCCGTCGTTCATGGTTCTGGCTCCAGCGGCTCCGTATGCCGGAGCACAAACATGGGGCAGCGACTTTCTGCCCGCTTGCCATCAAGGGACTCATGTCATCCCGGGCAAGGAACCGTTGCCCAACTTGCAACCGCGAGTCCCCAGCGTCGAGCTTCAGCAGATGGAACTCGGACTGCTCGAAAAGCTCAATCGCAACCACTTGGAACGACGCGCGGCCGATCAAGCTTTGGACGCTCGCATTCGCTCCTTCGAGACCGCGTTCGGCATGCAGCGAGAAGCTCCCGAAGCCTTTGATCTCGGCAGCGAGACCGAAGAGACGCTGAAGCTTTACGGCCTGCAGCGCGGCGCGACCGCAGGCTTTGGTTGGCAATGTTTGGTAGCTCGACGATTGGCCGAACGCGGAGTGCGTTTCATCGAGTTGATCGACGTGGGGTCGAGCGACAATTGGGACTCGCACGGCAACATGCAGGACCACGCGCGACT
>CAIJTL010001632.1 GCA_903823545.1 uncultured Planctomycetaceae bacterium | reverse complement strand
CTGTTTCTTCCAGTCAGACAGGCAATGTCTCAGTTCTCAACCGCCGTGTCGTAGCGAACTCCTTCAGGCACAGGAACGGGCACTGCGACGGTCGTTCCGAAGGCTCCTTCGGTCTTCGTCATCGAATCAACGGCGACGAAAGCGGTCAGCGCACTCATCAGACTGTAATCCAGAGCGGTCCTGAGAACGGACTGCTGGATTTGTTTGGTTTGATCTGGTGTTCGTGAAATCTGGGCCATCAGGTCGGCGATCTTCAGGCGAGCCCAGACGGCTCCGATGCCTGTGTGTTCCTTGTTCGCATCGCGAGCATCCAAAGCCACGGAATACGACACGGGCTGCATTCCGGTGCGGCCATTGACTGTCACGGTGCCGGGTTCTCCGGTGAATCGACCGGTGAGCACAACCGGACGGCCCACGATCAGATCGGGAATAATCTGCGGATACACATCGGTGACGTTCATACTGCCCCAGTTGATGCTTAGATCTGTCATCGCGGGGTGGCTGATACTCTCGTGGAACTGTTCCATGATCTGGATCGGATCATCATTCAGACTCAGATAAGCCACAGCTCCTCGTCCCAGAAGAGCCATGCGATCCATCAGATAACGGTTGGGAGATTGACCAACACCGAAACTGAAGATGCGTGAGTCGCCGGTCTTCTGAGCGATGGCGTGCAGAATGTCGGCGTCGTTACCGATGTAGCCGTCGGTCATGAATGAGACGACTCGATAGCGGCCTTCGTCATGAGGGAAATCGAGTGCGGCTTTCAGGCCTTCGATCATTTCCGTGCCACCACTGCCGTTGAACGATGCCAGATAGGCCAGCCCATTGCGGAGGTTCTCGGGCGTTGCGTTAATTGGTGCCGGACCAAGTTGTGAGGCGGTATTGCTGAAATCAATGATCTGGAAAGTGTCTCGAGGAGTCAGCTTTTGCAACGCATGCGTCACTGCTGCGCGAGCTTGATCGAGCGGTCGACCATTCATGCTTCCGGAACAGTCCAGCACAAACACCATCTCCATCGGGCTTCGCTGGACCTGTTTCAGTTCTGCCGGCGGATACAGCATCATCGTAAAGTATTGGCCATGATCATCCTTGTGAGTCATCATAGCGGTCTTGATCTGGTCACCAGCGACTTTATATCTCAGCACGAAATCTTTGTTGGGGATGGAGTCAGAAGGAGACAGAGTAATCTGTCGTTCGCTTTCGGAGCTCTCCTTGATATCGACCGAATGATTCAGGCAGCGGACGTTCTCAATGTTGACGCCCGCTTTGATGTTGAGGCTTACGGAGACATCGTGTCCTGATCGTTCGTTGGGAGCCAGGTACTGCACTTCCGTGTTCTGGCCGCTTGCATTGTGAGCTCCGCGAGCAACGGAGCCGATGCCGTCGGTTGTTGCTGGCGGGTTGTAGCGAGGTCCGACGACCATCGGAAAGACGAACTCATAGGCTCCATCGTCGTAGCGCAGAGTGTTGAAGTAGCGGATATTGATGTCGATCTGTTTGCCCGGTTCAATGTTCGCCACCTTCTGAGTGAAGATGTTGGGGCGTTCTTCGGTCAGCAGTGAAGCGACATGGCCCTGCGATCGAGCTTCGTTGTAGATTTTCTCGGCTTGTTCACGTTCGCGAATGATGCCGCGGATTTTTCGCTCACCAACTGTCATCACAAATTCGTTGACCGCAGCATTTTCAGGCAATGGAAAGACGTAGACCGCTTCGATTTTTGAGCTGTACGGATTCTGGAATTGCTGAGTCACGTCGACAGATGCGATGTAACCGTCAATGTTTCCGATGACGGAAGTATGCTTCAGTGGTACGGGAACCTCTTTCTCGACGTCAGGCAGTTTTGCCATCAGGCAGCCACATCCGGGTCGGTCTTCGGGAGGTTGCGGTGTGGAAGTAAACCCCTTTGCGATCACCCACAACTCTTCGCCCGGCATGAGATCAAATGTGACTCTGGCCGTCGGCGAGTCTGTGTTGCCGCGAACGACAGCAGAGAGGCTGCGGGGTCGACTTTCGTTTGAAGCAACGTTTCCTGAAACCATCGCTCCAGACTCATCAAAGTTTCCAGTTTCCTCAGCGAAGCCATCCATTGCTGAGTATCCCGCTTCCCCCGGCGCTGGGGCCGACGCCGTTGGTCCATTTTCTGTTTCCGTGCTGCTACCGCACCCCGCCTGAATCAAACACGCCATGGAGAATAAAAGAACGCCAATCGCGTTCCATAAAGACCGTGGAATATTCATCTGTTAGTAACTCCTGATTCATTGAGTTTGCTTAGTCGCATTTGGAATTTCAAAATCTGCAATCGGCAATCTAAAATCGAGAATGTGTCAGCCCTGAGCTTTGGCAATCGAAAGTTCTGCGGGGATGTGTCTGCCATCCGACGATGCGGATGTTGTCAGTTCGGTATGCCAAAATCGTTCGCCCGATCCGGTAATCTGCACGTGGACTCTCGCTACTCGACTGCGACCGCTGGGAAGTTGGTTATCAGAGCCGGTGTTAAACGCCCCGAGGATGACTCGGTTGTTGTTCATGGCTCGAGGGTCGTAGTACGGAGGTTCCTTAAACGCCGGATGTTCGCCGCCTTCGATCCCCACAATTTCGACATCCTGTGTGAGGCTGCGAAGTTCCAGTTGCCAGGCCGCTAACGGCAAGTCGCCGGAATCCACGAAGACATCGATCGCTTCGAAGCGGATGGAGTCTTTTGATCCATCCGCCGGGCCGGGAATCGTGACTTCATCGGTTTGCACAGGGACATTGGCTGAGCCTGGCTGTGGCTCCTGACCTCGAGCGCTTCCTCCAGCTCTGCGCCCACGACAACATGCAGGTCGTCTACCCGACGACCTCGGCGCAGGTGTTCCACCTGATCCGCAAGCAGGTGAAGCAGGGCTTCCGCAAGCCGCTCATCGTGATGACGCCGAAGTCGATGCTGCGGCTGAAGGCGGCCGAGAGCCACGTCGAGGGCCTGACCGAGGGCCACTTCCGCACCGTGCTGCGCGACCCGGCCATCGCGCGCGAGTCCGCCGACGCGGTCACCAAGGTCCTCCTCTGCTCGGGCAAGGTCTACCACGAGCTCGCCGCGCAGCGCGAGAAGAGCGGCCAGACCACGACGGCGATCATCCGCCTCGAGCAGCTGTTCCCCTTCCCCGACGCGGCGGTCACCAAGGCGATCGGCACCTACCCCAACGCGAAGAAGTTCGTCTGGGTGCAGGAGGAGCCGCGCAACATGGGTGCCTACCGCTTCGCGCAGGCGCAGCTCAAGGAGCTGTGCAGCATCGATGTCGGCTACATCGGCCGCCCCGACTCGGCGAGTCCGGCCGTCGGCAGCGCCAAGCAGCACGCGATCGAGCAGGACAAGATCCTCACCGAGGCGATCGGTGCGGCGAAGGCCGGCGACGGACCCGCGGGCGGGCCGGCGAACAAGGACGGCGCGAAGGATGGCGCGAAGGATGGCACGAAAGAGAAGTCCGCGCAGAAGTGAAGTGATTCGCGCTCCGCACGAGGGCCGCTCCCGCGGCCGCGCATGACCCGAAGGCAACAGACATGGCTGTCGACATCACGATCCCCTCCCCCGGCGAATCCATTTCCGAAGTCT
>CAIJTL010001631.1 GCA_903823545.1 uncultured Planctomycetaceae bacterium | reverse complement strand
GTGGCCTATGGCCATTATGAATTAAGCGACCGCTGCCCAATCGTGACGGCACACCCCAAAGTATTTTAAGAGGCAATCCGAGCAGGGGAGGGCGAGGCTCCCGCGAATAGGTCTCGAATCGAATTTAAAAACAGTCTCTTACTCAATGTGAACCGTCTCATGAATTCTGAAGACCAGATCGCAGATCACTCATCGTCATCGCCCAACAAAGCAAATCCTCCACGCAAACAGCAGATGGTTGAGACGCTGCTAGAGATGATCAGCGGCAGTTGGATCGCTCAAGCAATCGCTGTGACGGCGGAGTTGGGATTGGCAGACTTGCTGAGTGCCGGACCTCGCTCAAGCGCAGACTTGGCTGAGCAAACGCAGACCGACGCTTCTTCGTTGCAACGTTTGTTGCGCGCGCTGACGACTATCGATATTTGCCGCGAGTTGGACGATGGCCGATTTGGCATGACCGAGATGGGTGAGCTGTTGCGGGCGGACTCACCTGACTCACTGCGCTGTTGGTCGATGTGGTGGGGCAAATACCTTTGGCCGGTCTGGGGCAACTTGCGATACAGCGTTAACACGGGCCGCAGCGCCCGCACTCTGCTGACCGGGACCGAGGGCTTTAAGCATCTCGAAAACGATCCCGCGGCAGCGGCAACGTTCAATCAGGCGCTTGTAGAATTAACGCGACTCACAACGAGTGGCGTCATTCGAGCATACGATTTTTCACGTTGCCAATTGATTGTTGATGTGGGTGGCGGCTACGGCGAACTCCTGTCAGCAATCCTTGCCGCGAATCCACACGCTCGCGGAATTCTCTTTGATCTTGCACATACCACTGAAGGTGCGAAGCGACACTTCGAGCAGGCGGGATTGAGTCCTCGTTGCGAGTTCGTCGTCGGTGACTTCTTTCAATCGATCCCACAAGGGGCAGACGCCTATGTTTTGAAGAGCGTCATTCACGATTGGAACGACGACAAGAGCCGCGAGATTCTCACGACTTGTCGCGATGCGATGTCCGACGACACGCGCCTGTTACTGGTCGAGCGAGTCATGCCGCAGCGTCTAGAAGTTTCAGCCTCGCATCAATCCGCCGCACGAAGTGATCTCAACATGCTTGTTGCCTTGGGAGCTCAAGAGCGAACCGAAACCGAATTCCGCAACTTACTCCACTCCGCCGGTTTTGAACTGACTCGCATCTTCCCCGCCGGAATAGTCAGTGTGCTTGAGGCTTCGATCAGAAAGTAGGCCATGTTGGCACTGATGCGATGAGTTGTTCTCATGCCTGATGGGTGATAGAGAATTCAACCAGGATTTCGAATTTCAACAGAGGAATGAATCATGCGTCTTGTTGCTCCGGTCTTTGTGACTATGTGCCTCATGGGATTGGCGGGAGCTGTTTCCGCTCAGGAGCCGCCGTATGTCAATACGTTGCCAGTGGAGCCGCCTTATTATCGAGTGCGTTATGAAGCCTCGGCGAAGGAGGGGGAGTTGGTTTATCCGGTGAGCTTCACGGTCTGGATTCCACCCAACGTGAAGACGCTGCGCGGATTGGTCGTGCATCAGCATGGATGTGGCGAAGGCTCGTGCAAGTCGGGCCAGACCGGGGCATTCGATCTGCATTGGCAGGCTTTGGCTAAGAGGCACGACTGCGCGTTGATCAGCCCGGTCT
>CAIJTL010001630.1 GCA_903823545.1 uncultured Planctomycetaceae bacterium | reverse complement strand
CATTGGGCTGAAGGAATATTTCTTCGCCCGCATCATTTTCAATCGGCTGAACGCAACGTTAATGACGCAATCGTGCGCACTCACGACTGGAGCAGCCCGTATCCCTATGGCCTGCGAAAAATTGATATCGACACCGATGCGTTGGCCAATTGGCGAATTGTTCTCAGAGAATGCCACCTGCGATTAAGAGATGGAACTCAGGTGTGCTTTCCAGAAGACGCCAATCTTTCGCCTCTGGATATTCCCCCAAGAGCTTTTGATCGGCAAAACCGCCTAACGGTTTTCTTGGGAATTCCGCATTTGAAACTCGGTCAGAGCAACGCAAGTGCAGTCGTTTCGGGTCAAGAAGTTCGTTACCAAGTTGTTCCTCAGGAGGTTGAAGACGAAAACGATGCCGGTCGACCACAGACGATTGATTTGCGGTGGATGAATTTGAAGTTATTGCTCGAGACCGATTCGCTGACCGGATACGAAACGATTCCGATATTTCGATTGATGCGTGGCGAACGAGCCGAGGCACCACCGGAACTCGACCGTGAATACATTCCACCGTTGCTGGCTTGCGATGCGTGGTCAATCCTCCGCGACGACATCATCGACTCGCTGTCGAATTTTATTGGTAGTCGTGTCGAGCAAGATTCACGACGCATGTTTGATCGCAAAGTCGCCTTTGAAAGTGGGCACCGTGAAGACCTGGAACTGCTCTTTCAGTTGCACTCGCTGAATTCGGCTGCCGGATATCTTTCAAACTTGCGATTGGTCCGTGGCATTCATCCCGTGACCGCTTACATGGAACTCTGCCGTGTTGCCGGGATGTTGGCCATCTTCCGGCCAGACCGACGGATGCCCTCGCTGCCGTTGTATGACCACGACGATTTAGGGACTTGCTTTTGGGCGGTGAAGCGATGGATCGAAGGTGATGACAGACCGCCTGAGCCGATCAAGCGTGTATTCGTAGGCGCTGGCCTACAAATGCAGGTTAAGCTCGAAAAGGAATGGCTTGATCCGGCGTGGAGTTTTTATGTCGGCGTCGAAAGTACATTGCCGTATTTGGAGGTCGTAAGACTGATGAACGGCGATTTGAACATGAAGGTCGGTAGCTCACGGCAAGTCGATTTGATCTTTGCCCGCGCACAATCGGGAGTGAAACCAGAGCCTGATCCGTCCGCTCCGCGAGCATTACCTGGTCGCAATTGGACGTACTTCAAAGTCGACCGGCGCGCACAAGCTTGGAAAGACGTTGAGGACACGTTGTCGTTAGGCATCCGTATCAACGACAGTCAAATCGATGGCCGAATCGACGGGACTCACGAAATCAAGCTCAAACTGAATGACGGCCGCGTGGTCAAAATGGTCTTTGCCTTGTTCGCCCTGCCACCCGAGTTGACGCGATGACTCCTGAGTTCTCCCAGTTAGTGAATCCAATCATTCGTCACACGATCGACACGATCGAACGAGTTCGTGTCGGCAGCGCGAATCTGAAAGAGACGAAAGCCGACCTGAAGTCGATGCTGGATCGAGCGGACCATCAGTCTGCTGCGCCCGATAGTCGCGTCAGCGAATTGGAATGGAGGCTCGCTCAGCGCGTGTTGATTTATTGGCTCGACGAAGTGCTAACGGTCGCGAATCCACAGTGGCAAAGCATGACACTGGAGTGGGAGTATTACACCTCACAGGACCGAGCTTGGCGGTTTTATTACGACTGGGAAACCGAGGCCAAAAAATCGTCTTCGAACATCGCCGAATTGTGGTATCTCTGTCTGGTATTGGGTTTCGAGGGAGACATCGGAAATGCCTTTGCCGAACACCTCAACTCCCCGATTCCCGTGGGAATTTCACCGGATGAGTTTCGCAAACAGTGGGCAGGTGATTTGTCACGGCTGATTTCGCCATTGGAAACACGAGTCTTGGAAAAAGTCCCCCTTCAAGGGACTATTGAGCCACTCAACTGGGACACGCGACTTTGGAACGCCGTCCGTTGGGCATTCGTCCTGCTCATCATCACGCTCATCTTGTTGGCGATTCAGCGATAACCGGTCGTGATTGCAGTGATTGGCGCATTCGAGAATTGATCAACTTGACTTCATCGGCTCGACGTGACGCTCAGCGTTTCCACCCTGGCGTTTCATTGAGTCCGCAGCTTTTCAGAACGTTTTCAAAGCCGCGATTAGCGAAGAGCGCCCAGCGATCTCCGCCGTGGATTTCGGTGAAGACCGCTTCTGACGAGCCGAGAAAGCGTTTCATTTCGACCGGATCACCATTGGCCAGAATCTCGGTCAGTT
>CAIJTL010001629.1 GCA_903823545.1 uncultured Planctomycetaceae bacterium | reverse complement strand
TGAAACGCTTCATCAAAATCGCGGTGGTTCCGGTACTCGGAACCGCCCTCGTTCTGTTCGGCCTCTTGTATGACTTGATACTTGCGGGCATACCATACCAAGACCCGACGCCGGAACTCCAATCTCGCTGGGAATTTCACAGGTTTGTGGCGGGCCTGTTCTTGAAGACGGGCGGTGTCGCCATACTTCTCGGCTTCTTGGCAGCTCCGTTTCTCCTGAAGATGACGAAGCGGAAGATCCAGAAATCCGATGCAGTCGCCGCAGGTGATTTCTGAAAAGGAACGTGATGCCGATGTCCGCCTTAGATCACTTCCCCGCCTTTTCCACCTTGATCGACTCCACTTCCAACTTGAACGGCCCTGCCTTCTTGTCACTGAGCATGAAACCGAGGGCGTTGATCTCCCTCGGGGCAACAACCCCTGCGTCCTTCACCGGCCTTCCGAACGAAGTCGCCTCAAACTTGTCGAGCGGGACTTTGACCTCGATCCACTCGTCCTTCTTCGTTTGCACCGTCGCCCGATACGAGAAGGCGATCAGCGGCTTGTTGAGGTAGAGGTTCAGCAGTCGGGGTTCCAGTCGATACTGGAGTAACATCTACCCCTCCACCCACGAGAGAAGAGATCGAAAAGCTGTTGCAGATTGCCCCTCGCTACGGCATCGAGATCAAGTTGCCGCACCACGAATAAGCGACAGGTGATACCCAAGTACTTTGGCGTCAAACAAGAATCATTGACGAATCAATGCTCCACGGAGAATCTCTGAAATCATGAAGGCATCTCGAATCTTTTTGGTTGCCGTTGGAATCACCTACCTGTATCTGGCCGCCTGGTGCTCTTTGAAGCCGGGTGAGACATCTCAATTGGTCGGGTTTGAACTTAGGCCAGGATCTGGGCAGTCAGAATTCTTCGTCGTCTACGGTGGGCTTGAGCTGGGGTTGGCCTGCTTTTTTCTTCTGCCGCTCATTCAACCAAAGCAACTTCAGTCTTCACTACTCGCTTGTTTGATCGTCCACGCTTGTCTTGTTTTGTTTCGCAGCGTGAGCTTCTTCCTTTACAGCGACATTCAGCCAATGACCTACAAACTGGCTGTTGGTGAATGGATTATTTTTCTAGGCGCAGTCGGACTGACTTGGAGAAAGACGCAGACCACCAAAGCTTCTTTGCGTGATGGAACATTGACCTGATACGCTTGGCTCAATCAACGATAGACCGTTCGGCAGTGTGTGCTGGGCGGCGTAGCATCCAAGCAATCAATTCAACGGAACTCACAAATGCCCGAAGGTACGATCAAGAAGCTGACAGACAAGGGATTCGGATTCATCACAATGAGCAATGGTAAAGACCTTTTCTTTCATTCTTCAGTCGTTCAAGACGAAGGTTTCGATGACTTGCACGAAGGGCAAAGAGTGACGTTTACGGAAGGTATGGGCAAAAAGGGTCCGTGTGCCGAAAACGTCAAACCGGCATAGATCGACGATGGGCGGGGATCGCCAGCCATCTTGCAAGTCTCACACTGCCCGTTCGAGTATCGCCGTCATGCAGCCCATGCAGTGATTGACCAATTCGTCTTTGCCCAACGAATGAATTTGCTCTTGCTTTAATTCTGCCACTTCCAATGGTCCCGTCCAAAGAATGCATCGTTTTGTGATGTGGGCTTCAGCAGCAATCTGCACTCCCTTTTCCGCGGGATAACCAAAGACCTTCTGGCACAGTGCAACGGCGTATTCAACGGTGTGGTCGTCGTCGTTCAACTGGATCACGTTGTGCGGCGGCTGTCGCTTCGTCTTTGAATCCGGATCTTCTTTCTTGTTGCGTTTAGGCCGGAGGATGGTTTCATCGGTTTCAATCACGTTTCTATTCCTTGATCGTTCCTGAATGTTGGGGCTAACCAACCATTGGCAACTCATCCTACCGAGTTGTGTGTCGACCGATTCAACCCTCATTGAGAAATTGATTTGGCACTCTGGTCTTTGACTGAAATGGCGTGAGTCTTCGTTTTTTCCTGGTGATCACTTTCTGGCGAACGCTGCCACGATCAACACTTTGCGTTGGCCGCTGGCAGTCTGCTTCCTCTGATCTCCCTTTAACTATTTCGGATTTGGTCGCCGAGCGTCATCTTGACTGGAAGCGAATCCAATTCGAATAGGCCAGCTCATGTTCCGGTGTGCTTACCCGTTAGCGAAATGCCATCGTGGCGCCGTTTCAAAGAGAGAAGAAGAAACTATGCGACGAGAATCATGTCTGCGGTTCCTTTCGTTTGATCTGAGGCCGTGGGTTGAAGATCAAACGCTGGCAACAATTGAGACCACTCGCATTTACGAATGGAATAACGCAACGCTCTGACGTGCGATGTTCGAAACTATTGCCAATACTGCTCCGCTGAATCTCCTTGTTGTTTCTGAGCCGAGCCAAGCGACGGCTCATCGCACCAGGTTCTTAAGGCCGAATGCGGCGAAGGACTTTGTGCTTAGGAAATGATGGCGATTAGGTATCATGCCACCTCAACCGATTGAACAAGATCTGGCCGTCAATGCACACGCACCTGTCGAGCCAGCAAGCTCCGTATCGAATTTTCCAAAAAAGAGGCGATGCTTTCGACGTTGGGCATTTCGACTTCTCGCCGTGGCGTTGTCGCTGCACTCGCTGTTGCTGTTTGAGGGATTGTTGCGGCTCTTTGGCGTTGGCCACGACGTTCGGTTGATCGTTCCGGCGGATATCGACGGGACGAAGTTGGCGTCATTTCAGTTCAATCCATTCGTTGATCTAGCCTATTACGGGGTTACGGACTTGAGCGGTCCCGAACCTCGACACTTTGTATTGCCGAAGCCGCCGAACACGCTCCGAATCTTGGTCATCGGCGGGTCAACTGTCATTGGGTTTCCATACCCTCCCGAGTTGGCCTTTCCTCGGCACCTCGAAGTGTTGTTGAAGAGCCAGCAACCTGGCCGCGAGGTTGAGGTGCTCAATGCGGGTATCACAGCCGTCAACTCGGCAATCGAGGTGGAGGTGCTCGAACAAGCGTTGCGCTGCCAGCCGGACTTGGTTGTCGTTTACACGGGGCACAATGAGTTCTATGGTCCCGGTGGTGTCGGCTCCCGAATGAGTGGTTTGTCACCGTTATTGTTCCGAATGGCCATTGCGGCTCGAAGTACGCGAGTCGGACAGCTCATCTCGGCAATTATCTCGCGCCGGCCGGTCGGCAACGAATCATTGATGGAGTCACTTCCAGGTGATCTTGAAATTCCGCTCGATGGTCCAAAGTTCGAAGAAGCGGTGCGACGCTTTCGGGCCAACATCGAACGAATGACGAAGGTCTCTCGTGACGCACACGTGCCGTTGTTGTTGGTTTCTCCGATCAGCAACGATCGAGACCAAAGTCCGATGCGATCGCTTTCAACGGTCGGCCTGACCGACGAGCAGGTGGCTCGATTCCTCGATCATCTCACGACCGGTGAAGCTCAATTGCGCGCGGGAGACGCGAATGGAGCGCTCGACCAATTTCAACACGCGATGGAACTCGATGCTGGTTACGCACGGCTCACTTATCGCCGGGCGCAGGCCCTCCAAACGTTACAGAAGTTCGACGAAGCGACAGTTGCATTCAAGCTTGCGCGAGATCAAGACGGGTGTCGATTTCGTGCCCCCAGTCGGTTTGCCGAATGCTTGCGCGACATCACCACATCGGCGAATTCACCGGGAGTAGCGTTCTTAGATCTTACCAGCGCGATCAAACGTCAGAACGAGCAATTCGCGTTCGGGCATAACCACTTTTTCGAGCACGTCCACTTCACTCACGCCGGTCATTGGGCCGTCGCACGCGCCATCGGAGAATCCTTGACGACGCGATTGCTGGGACAACCGTGGCTTACGGAATTAGTCCCGTCGGAGAGCGATCGAGACGAGGCACTCGGTGTTACGGAACAAGACCATCTCGTTGCAGACTCTCTTACGTTGCTAACCGTGAATCGCCCGCCATTGTGTTTTGCTCCAGACTACGCCCGTCAAACTGCGATCTGGAGTACTGACCTACGACATCGCCTGGCGACCCTGTCGGCACAAGAGGTTCAAGTCTTTGCTGATTTAGGGATGGACGCAGTTCAACAGGATTTGATGGAGTCACTCGCTACTCGTTACCGTGATGTCGGTCAGAGCGACCTCGAGATCGCAATTTGGCAACGACGCATTCGACGTCGTCCGTGGCTGACCGAGTTCTATCTGAATCGCGCGAAGTCTCTTGGCGGCCCGCCGGAGCGGCTTGCGGACGTCGAACGGCTTACAAAGCGATGGCAATCGGCCGCGAGG
>CAIJTL010001628.1 GCA_903823545.1 uncultured Planctomycetaceae bacterium | reverse complement strand
GCTGAGTTTCACTCAGAGACAGCTCATTTCCCTCAATACCAGCGCTTTCATAGATCTGCTTGAACCGCCATTCCTTTCTGAGATGCCCCAGAGTCAAGGCATCGAGCGCCCCGTTCCTTCGGAGAAGAGACACTTCTTCATGAAGATCCTCTGCGGCGCGTACCACCATCTGGCCGGAATCGGCGCTGAGGAGGTACGGGGTGCCAGAGAGTATGTCCATCATTATCAGTCCAAGAGTTATTGAATTGCGCTTCAAAACATTGCGTCACTTGATCGCTCAGTGGCCGCCCATCTTCAAGCTCACGAGCGTGCTTTTTCTGCCGCTCTTGATCCAGTCTTCAAAGTCGCTGCGGTATTTGTTGATGGCGTTTTTGACGGGCCAGGCGGCTCCGTCGCTGAGGCCGCAGATCGTTGTGCCGGGGATGATGCCGATGCCGTTGGCGACTTCCAACAGCAGGTCGATGTCGCGGAGTTGGCCGCGGCCGTCGAGGATGCGTTCCAGGATTTTCGTCATCCAGGCGGTCCCCTCGCGGCAGGGAGTGCATTGGCCGCAGCTCTCGTGCGAGTAGAACCGGCAACTGTTGTAGAGCACCTCGACCATGTTGGTCTGGTCATCGACGACCATCACCGCCGCCGTCCCCAGACCCAGGCAGCCGACTTTGCCAGGGCCGTTGAAGTCCAGCGGCGTGTCGAGTTCTTTCTCGGTGAGGAAGCCCATGCTCATGCCGCCGGGGACGACCGCTTTCGCCTTGCGGCCTTTCCAGACGCCGCCGGCGTAGTCGTCGATCAGGGCGCGAGCGGTGATGCCCATCGGCAGTTCGTAGCAGCCCGGTTTGTTGACGTGGCCGCTGACGCAATACAGCTTCGGCCCGTAGCTACCGGCGTCGCGCGGGTTAGCCGGGTCAGGAGGCACGCCCATCGACTTGAACCACTCGATGCCCCGATCCAGGATGTGCGTTACGCAGGCGAGTGTCTCGATGTTGTTCACGATCGTCGGCTTACGGAACAGCCCTTCGATGGCCGGAAACGGCGGCTTGATCCGCGGCCACGCTCGCTTCCCTTCGAGACTTTCGATCAGCCCAGTCTCCTCGCCGCAGATGTACGCTCCCGCCCCGCGATGCAGATACACGTCGAGGTCTTTGCCGCTGCCGAGAATGTTTTTGCCGAGCAGGTTCGCCGCGTAGCAATCCTCAATCGCCTGCTTGAGTGCTCGATAGCTGCGGCCGAACTCGTACCGCAGATAGATGTAGGCCGTGCCGCACTTGATCGCGTGGCAGGCGATGGCGATCCCCTCAATGATCTGATGCGGATCACCCTCCATGATGATGCGGTTGTTGAACGTCCCCGGCTCGGACTCGTCGGCGTTGACCGCGAGATAAACCGTCGTCGCATCCTTCGGCAGGAAAGTCCACTTCAATCCTGTCGGAAAGCCTGCTCCACCTCGGCCTCGCAGTCCCGCCGATTTCACGGTCTCGGTGACTTCGGCCGGAGTCATCCTCAACGCTTTTTCAAGCGCTCGATAGCCACCGTCCGCACGATATGTTTCCAGCGAAGCACTGTTCGGCTTACCGACTCGTCTCAACAAAACTGGTTCAAAAGTTGGCACGTTCGTAGTTCCGCCTTGTGGCGGTCCTTTGTTTGTTGTTTGGATATCCGATTGACGTTCGATTCCGCCTGAAGGCGGGACTACGAACCTAACTTCTCTATGACTTCACTGGCCGTTTCGGTCGTCAGGGACAGGTAGCATTCGTCATTGACTAACATGCAGGGGGCACCTTCACAGGCTCCGAGGCATTCGGCGAATTCGAGCGTGAACTTGCCGTCGGGAGTCGTGTCCCCTGGCTGGAGGTGATATTTCTGGCAGAGTTCGGCCAGCACTTCCTCGCCGCCACGCAACATGCACGACAGACTGCGGCAGACTTGCAGCCGATTCTTGCCGAGCTTGTGCTCCGGGTCGCGGAAGAAGCCGTAGAAGCTCATCGTGTCGTGAACTTCCGCCGGGTGCAGTTCTAGGATTTCAGCGATCTCCTTGATCGCTTCGAGCGGCACGCACCGCAGCACGTCTTGCACATGATGCAACGCAGGCAACGTCACCGCTCGCTTCGTCGGATATTTAGGTAACTCCGCGATAATCTTTTGGCGGAGGTCTTCACTCAAAAAACTCATTGATCTAGCTCCGTGCATTTCACTCCGTGTTGTCTGTGCCTCAGTGTTTTATAAGTTTTAACACAGAGGCACAGAGAGCACGGAGACGACAATTATCGATCCAACTCCGCCGCGATGATGTTCAAACTGCCGAGCACTGCCACCACATCACTGAGCATGAGGCCGGGAATGATGTGCGGGAAGACGGAGAAGTGGATGTATGACGGTGGGCGACAGCGGGCTCGGTAGGGTTTCGAGGTGCCGTCGGCCGTGATGTAGAAGCCGAGTTCGCCATTCGGGGATTCGGTCGCGGCGTAGATCGACTCGGTCGGGGTCGGGAAGCCGCGGTTGGGCATGATCACCTCGAAGTGGTGGATCAGGCCCTCGATCGACTGGTACACGTTCGACTTGTTCGGCAGAACAGCTTTGCCTTCGGGGTCCACGTTGATCGGGCCAGCAGGAATATTCTCGATGGCTTGTTCGATGATCTTGATGCTCTCCAGCATCTCGTGCATGCGGACGAGATACCTGGCGTAGCAGTCGCCGCCGTTTGTGCAGATGACTTTGAAGTCGAAGTCCGGGTACGCGAGATACGGCTCATCCTTGCGGAGGTCGCGGACCACACCGGAGGCTCGTGCGATCGGGCCGGTGCAACTGAAGTTGATTGCGTCCTCCTTCGATAGCACGCCGACTCCCTTGGTCCGGTCGATGAAGATGCGGTTGCGAGTCAGCAGGCCATCGACCTCAGCGTGAACGGCTCGGAAGCCATTGCAAAAACTCCGCACCTTGTTGACCCAGTCGGTGGTCACGTCGTACAGCACACCGCCGACGCGCGTGTAGCTGGAATGGAACCGCTGCCCCGACGCGGACTCGCAGATGTCGTAAATCAGCTCGCGTTGCTGGAAGAAATACAGGAACGCCGTGAATGCTCCCAGGTCGAGCGCACTGGTCCCCGTGTTGAGCAAATGATCGTGCAGTCGCATCAGCTCGGCGATGATCGTGCGGATGTACTTGCACCGCGGAGTCAGTTCGATCCCCAGCAGCTTCTCGACCGCATGATGCCAGGCGATCTCGTTGGCCAGCGGCGAGAGGTAATTCATCCGATCGACGATGGTGACGTACTGGTTGTAGTCCAGGTCTTCCGCGAGCTTCTCGAACCCGGAGTGCAGATACCCAATATCCGGCACCGCCTTGACGACCTTCTCGCCGTCGAGCGTCAAGATCAGCCGCAGCGTGGTATGCGTCGCCGGATGCTGCGGCCCAAAGTTGAGCGTCCACAGATATTCCTTGTCTGCGGAATCAACATCGTCAGTCATCAAATCAGAAACTTCAAACGGCATGTTTTCGTTCGTCCTGAAGAATGCAATTTTGGGAACACTAATCGACGCTGATCTTCGCTAATGAAGCCCTGCCCATGTCTGAATTAGTGCAGATCGGCGCCGATTAGTGTTCCAGTTTTTTTCGTTTTAACTCTCCGACCGTGTGATGACCGGAAAGTTGTGGCGTTCGCCACGGCCGCGCAACGGGTAATCTTTGCGGAGCGGGTAATCGGTGAACTCTTCGGGCATCAGGATGCGGCGGAGGTCGGGGTGACCGGTGAAGCGGATGCCGAACATGTCGAAGACTTCCCGCTCCATCCAGTCAGCTCCCTTCCAGAGCGGATAGGCCGAGGGCAACGTTGGGTTCGGATCGTTGACGTACGTCAGCACGATCAATCGCTCGCCGGTCTCCGTGTTGAGCAGGCAATACACCACGCGGAACCGATCGGTCGCGTCGGGGTACTCCAACTCATCGACGCCGGTGACATCGACGAGCATGTCAAACCCACCGAGCATCTTCAGGCACTTGAGCACCTCAAAGACCCGGTCCTCGCCCACGTTCACGCGCACGTTGTCGCGGTTCTGGCTCCAGACGAGCGAGTCGGCCCCGAAGTGCTCGGCGAGGAGTGGCGCAGCCGAACTCATTACTGTTTGTGTCATCGTTCAAGACTTTCAATTACCTAGGCGGGGGCTCCAACTCAATTACATTTCCCCGGTTACCTTCCGAATAAATGGCGTATCCAACTTCAACGCAGTCTCGTTCGCAGGGTTAACAACCAAACCTGCATAGCCATTCTTGAGAACGAAATTCATCGCAATAGTGCCTGACATGACGAGTGTGGAGTTAATCTCATTTGTGAAACGGTGCAACTCGGAATGATCTGTAAACAGCGGAAGGAGCGTGTTGTCGTTGCTGTCTAAAACTTTGGCGAACTTAATGCTGTCACCCTTCCTGAAGAGAGCCTGAGTTTCCGAGGTTTGTTCTGGTGACCTGTTCAGAAAAATGGCGACCAAAAAGTCGGACTTCTTCAACTCGCTGACGACTTCCACTGCCGTTTCATTTGACGGGGCTTTCTGATGTTTGAGAATGGTGGCAATCAAGCGGGGACTTATTACTGGTGTGTTTGGATCAACTTGCGAAACGACCGGTGGCGTTTGAGTACAGGCACTCGCGACCGAGAAAAGTCCCGCCAACGCGGACCAAAAGGACAGTCGATTGCGCATTTGCTTGGTCCAACAACTGTATTGCCACCGTCCAATATCACACCCCAAACCCGCCCGCCTTGGCCGCGAGGGCCGCGTCTTCGACACGCCACATTTCATCGCGGTCGAACGGTGTCGGGCCCATCGGCTGAGTTCGCAGGCCGAACTCGGTGCCGTTGAGCGT
>CAIJTL010001627.1 GCA_903823545.1 uncultured Planctomycetaceae bacterium | reverse complement strand
ATCGAGTGTGAGTTCAAAGTTTGATTGCTGTTCTTCTTCCTCTTGATCATCGAAGTCTCGACGAGCGAAGCGGTCGTTTGCGCCAACGACTCCAAACGTCGAATTGCCGTTGCCTGATTGACCACCCAGCCCCAAGCCGACGGGGATTGTCAATGTGATTGGGCCATTGGGAACCGTGCCGCCAACGTTGATGGAAACCTGCAGGTTGGAGCCGTTGTCCAGAGACGAACTGACGGAGGTCGTTTGTGTCTCGCCGTTGACGGTCACGGCAATCGCCGCGTTGAATGGTCCGCCGAGCCCAGCGAGTTGCAGGTTGTAAACTCCATCGGGAGGCAACGGCACGATGAGCAGTTCGACCGGGCCGTTGCCGGAGTAGTACGTCCCTGGAATTTGGTTAATGACCCCAGTTGATTCCGTGAAGCCCGATTGTCGGCCTTGGGTGTCGTTGAGGATGAAGTCCACCGGATCAATGATGATGACCAACGCTTTGATGAAGCCGAGCCGAGTGGCGATTCCCGCAGCGGCATTCAAGAGCGCGGTGACTAATTCGGGATTGTTTTTGTCCCCACTGAATTGATTGAAGATCGCCGTGAGTTCGGTAGCGACCTGATCAGCCTCGCTGGTGATGACGTTGCCGTCGTCGTCCAGGATGCCGCCAGTGCCGATTCCCAATTGCGAATCAATGGTCGCATTAACTGCGGAAGAGAGTGTGAGGGCGAAGGTCTCTTTGGCCGACTCAGGCAGACTGTCGCCGATGATCGCGACGGGAATCACCTGTGTGACTGGTCCGCCGGGCAAGAACGTCAGCGTGCCATTCGCGGTCACATAGTCTGAGCCGGCGGTCGCCGTTTCATCGAGCGTGTTGTAATTGACGGTGACCGGGCCGCTCGGCTTGCCGATCAGCGTGACCGTGAAGATGGCGTTGGAGTTGAATCCCGTCCCTTCGCGAATGACTTGGGAATTGATCTGCAACACGGCGTCCGGCGAGTCGTCATTGATGATCGTGCCGGTGGTCGATGTGACGGGAATGCCTAAGCCGCTGACGTCGGAGAAGACGAGGCTGACAGTCTCGTCCGCTTCATCTGTCAGTTCGCCGATGATCGGGACGCGAACCAGGATCGTGCGCTGTGACTCGCTGAAGTCCAAATCGCCTGAAGTTGCCGTGTAGTCCACACCGGAATCAGCGGTGTCGCCGATGTCGCCCGTTTCAAAATGAAGGCGGGCGTGTCCGCTGGAATCGAACCGCCCGCTGACGGTGAGCGTGTAAATCAATTCGTTGGGCGTGCCGCTGGAGGGATCGCCTTCGAGAACTTGCGGGGCGGAGACAATGAGCTGTGGCACGGTGTCGTCGTCGCGAATGATGGCTGACGCGACTGGGCTGCCGCCGCTGAGATCCGCGTTGGTCGCAGAAGTCAGTTGGATCAAGAACGTCTCGTCCATTTCGGCGATGAGATCTGGTTGAATTTGGATGCGGACCAATTCTTCGGTCGAGAACGGATTGAAGTGGATCGTCCCGGTCGTCTTGTAGAAGTCGCGCGGGTTGTTGGTGTCAGCCGGGTCGTCGGTATCGCGAGCGGCGTTTGAATCGCTGGCTAGCAACGTGGTGAAGTCGATGTCGATGGGCAACACGGACGGGGAACTCAGTCGCACTGCGAAGATGACGTAGACGAAGCCGGAATCACCTTCGATGACATACGCGGTGTCTGGAGTGACCGAGACTGTTGGCGGCGGCGCGGGTTGTACTTCGATCGTGAAGCTGACTGGTTGCGAGTCGGCAAAATCGGAGTCGGTCGCGACGACGGTCACGGTGTGGCTGGTTGAGTCTTGCGAGTTCAACAACAGGCTGTTGGCGATCGTGATCTCGCCGGTGTTGGAGTTGATCGTGAATCGGCCGCCAGCGTCGTTCGTCAACTGGAACGTGACCGCTCCGCCGTGGATGTCGTTGCTGTCGGCATCAATGCCGACCGTCGCACCGTTCACGGCCCCTTCGGAGACGGTGTTCGCAGCCGCGTCAGCATCCACCGGCGCGCTGGGTGGTACGTTAGTGACCGAGACTGTCACGGTCGCCGAGGCCGTGGCTCCGGCATCGTCGGTCACTTGCACGGTCAGCGTGAACGTGGGATTCGACTCGAAGTTCAAGCGGCTCGCGTCATTGACGGTCAATTGACCGGACGTCGCACTGATGGCGAACGCGTTGCCCGTGTTGCCGCCGGTGATGGCGAATGTCACGGGCGAGTCTGCATCGCTCGCAGCGACTGTTCCGACAGCGGCACCATTGCCGCTGGCTTCGCTGATGGAAAAAGTCTGACCGTTGATGACCGGCAGGCGATTGACGATCAAAGCCACATCGTTGAGATTTCCGTCCCCGCTGTTGTGGTTGTAGACGATGTGGAACTTCGCTGTGCCAATCGTCAGCAACGAGCCTTGAGGCAAACCGTTGAACGTCCCGGAGATCGTGTCGGTCCCATCGTTGTTGATGATGACCAGTGTGTCTCCCGCCGCCGGCGTGTAGCCCAAGGTGGTCAGCAGGTCAACGTTCGCGGCGATCGACACGGTTCCGGTGACGTTGAGTTGGTCGTGTCCGCCAGGATTCGGGCCGGGGGTCGTGCCATCCAGTTCGACGTTGAAAATCGAACCTGACTCAAAGACCACGTTGCCGGTATCGAGCACTTCGGGCGAGGTTCCCGGAGCAATCTCGCCGCCGTTTTGGACGGTGATCGTGTGCCCCAAGCCGACGCTGCCAGAGCCTTCGAGGTCGGCACCGTTGGCGACGGTCACATTCGAGGTGATCGAGCCATTGACCACCAAGCGACCAGCACTCACCGTCGTCAACCCGGTGTAGGTGCTCGATTCGGAGAGGATCAAGGCTCCGGTCCCCGTCTTGTTCAAACGAAAGTTGTTCTCGTTGGTTCCCGGCCCACCGAGCACTCCTGCAAACGTGGAGGTGGTGCCGTCGGCGACGCTGACATTCAAATTCACCGTGAGCGGCGTGCCGTTGATGATCGAGCCACCTCCCTCGATCGCCGCGACCGTCTCGTTGAAGCCATTCAGTTGAAACACCGCGCCGCTCTTGATCAGCAACGAACTGTCGTCGTCCAAACGCTCAGCACCACTCAAACGGAACAGGCCACTTGCGAAGACGATCCTTCCAGAGCCTGCCGACATCCCACCCGAGTTGATCGTCAACGAATCGATTTCGCTCAGGAACGCGTCCGCATTCCCACTGGTCTGTACGAACAAACTGGACGCATCGGTGATCAGCGGATTGGCGTCCGTTCCGATGCCGCCCGAACCGGACGTCAGCGACACGTTGATGCCGTTCACGTCTTTCAACGCACCACCAGACGTGATTGCTCCTGTCCCGTCCGGGTTCAGGAACAGCGTTACCTCGCCATTGTTCGAGTCGAGAATCGCATTTGAGCCGCTGAATGTGATGCTGCTGTTGCCACCTGCGGTAAGGCTCATACTCGTCGTTGTCGAGCGTGTGATATTGTCACTGACTCTCAGTTCGCCGCTGTTCGCGTTCCCAATGCTAATCGATCCCGCTATCACGCGATCCAGTTCCGCGTCCGAGAGTTCCAGTGCGTCGGTGGCACTATCGCCCGTGACTCCCAAATCAATTCCATCGCCGGCCGAACCAGGGCTCAGTGATACTGCGGCCGCACTGGTGATCGAGCCAGCCAAATCCATGTTATCCGCCGCGACAGAAACATCTCCTCCCGTTGCTTCGATGTCGGCCCCGGAAGCAATGGAAAACACAGCCTCGTCACCGGACAACACGAGGGAGATGCCAGTCGTTGCGCTGATGTCGTTCGCTGCATTCGTATCGGCGACGGCAACGTTTCCCGACAGTGCCGTCAACATCACTTGACCGTCCAACGCTTCAATTCCTCCGTTGGAAAAACTCCCGTCAGCGACATCAATGGCATCGACCGTGAAGCCATCCGCATCGACGAACTGGATGTCGCCGGCACCGGCACGAATCATGACAGTTTCGACATCGGTATCCGCATGCGTAAATGTCACGGCCCCTGTCGCGGTCATTTGCAGGTTAGAAACCACCAAGCCGCCAGCGGTCGCGGTGACGTCCGAACCGTTGAGTGAGAGCGTGGTGGTATTGTCAATCTGCGTCGTCGAACTCACCGTGATCGTACCGGTGTAAACGACGATGGCTTTGGCCGTGATGTTGTTGAGTTCCGCTTGAGAGAGTTCCAGCACGCCCACGGCAACGTCGGTTGTCGAGCCGATGTCCAATCCCGTGGCGTTCAAGGCGTAGAGCTCAACCTCGGCGTTGGTTGCCAGGATTTTACCGGCAATTTGCATGCGATCCGCGGTGAGGAATGAGATGTCGTTGAACGAGTCAACGATTCGGGCACCGGCATTGAGCGTGAATAACCCACCGCTCCCATATACTTGAAGGAAGAATCCCCCAGCCGTGTCTAAATCATTAGTCGCCGCCGTATCCGCAATCGTGAGTCCTTCTTCAACGTTGATGATCGCCTGGCCGACCGAAGTCACGCCGGTTACGCCATCAACAGCACCAATTGTGACAGCAGATTTCTGTCCGAAGGAAACACGGTCCTGGGAGTTGAAAGCAATCGTTCCAACCTGATTGCCAACAAGCTCGATGAGTGAACTAGCCACGGCGGCCAACTGGTTGACTCTAATCAAAACAGTTCCTGTGGCAGACTCTAGAATCGCGTCACCGGAATTTAGCCGCAGCACATCCACGTTGTTACTAAGGTCGATGTTTTCGAGCTGTTTGATTGCGCCCGTGTTGCTGTTCCCAAGAACCAAAGTTCCAGCCGTGATGTGGTCGAGTTCGGCGTCGGTCAGTCCCAGAACGCCGGCAGCATCCGCGCCACCCAGTTCGATCTCGGTGCCATTGGTCTGCGGGCGGATCGTCACTCGATTTGCGCCGGCATTCAGCACGCCGTTCGTTGCAATGCGAATTGAGTCGGCGTTGATCGAAATATCCGCTGAGCCTGTCGATGTCAGGGCTCCATCCGCATT
>CAIJTL010001626.1 GCA_903823545.1 uncultured Planctomycetaceae bacterium | reverse complement strand
GCGACGTCGCCGCGCGAGTGGTGGTGCTGCCGAAAGGCTTTCGCTTTTCGTCGTCGACCGAACGTCCCGATTGGACGGAGGACGCACTCAAGGCGTTGCGCATTTTTCATGCTCGTCATGCCGGTCCGAATGGAGAGCCGCCGCTTGCTGCTCATCTTGCAGCGACGCTGAAGCATCGCGATCGGCTCACTCGCGATGGGGCTGCCGGCATCGCTGCAGTGGCGGCTGAGGAGAAGCTCAACGCGACCTATTTGGCGGCGCTGTGGGCGGGACTCAGTGACCCTGTACGACGGACTTCTAGTCCGTCGAACGTTGGGAGCGACGGACTGGAAGTCCGTCGTACGCAAGCGGAACTCGATGCGCAGACGAAGCTGTGGCAGGAGAAGGCGGCACAGATTGAAGCCGAGAAGCAACGGCGGCAGACGGCTCTCCAATCGGCCAAGAAGGCCATCGAGTCCCAGTGGGCCTCGTCGAAACGTGTGCTCGCAGAGTCGAAAGTTGCGGAAGGTGGCTCGGTTCCGTTCGAGCACAAGGTCTCGGTGAAACGCGGCGAACTGCTGCTGTTGACCGTGCTTCCGAATGACAATCACGGGGCCGACAGCACGCTCGTCGAATGGACGATCCGCGAAACAGCCGGTGATCAGCGAACTTGGAGCGTCTCCGATCTGGTGCCCAATCTGCTGAAGGGCAACCCCTTGCCGGACAAGCACGACGCTCGTTGGAGTTTCTTGGAAACGACCTCCACTCCGGTGTTCCTGACCGAACGGCGCGATAGCAACGGGGGACGGTCTGAATTGAAATCGTGGAGCCTCGGTTCCGAACCCTCGGTCTTTGTGAACTCCGCCGCCGAGCCGGTGCAGGTCTGGACGAAGTTGCCCGCGCGATCCGTCTTCGTGCATCCCGGACCGAAGCGAAACGTGGCGATCGCTTGGACGAGTCCCATCGCGGGCGAGTTGTCGCTCTCAGGTCGCGTCGCCGATGCGCACCCCGCCGGTCTCGATGGAGTCTCGTTCGAACTGTCGCATGTCGCAGCTCCGGACTTGGGGCAGGCTCTGGCTGATTTGGGCAGCGCGTCCACGATTCTGCCGGATGCCGGCCTGCCTCCCGACATGCTCGCCTTTGTCCGGGACAAGTGGCGTGAGGCGACTACCGATCCGGCGCCGGTCTTGGCGGCGATCAAGGCCATGCAGGACCAGTTGTTTCAAGGCAACTACAGGAAGAATGCGGCGCTCGCGGTCGGCAATGGCTTTCCTGCGTGGGAGGATCTGCGTCGCGTGGTCGCTCGCGAGCGGGTCCAGGGGGCCGCCCGTGAACCGCTCTTCCGCATGGTCGCTCTGCCCGCTCAGCCCGACACGTTCGTGGTCTGGGACCGGCTGCGACTGGAAGGTGGTGACGGTCCGCCGCTGGTGTTTGCGGAGCATCCCGAATTGGGCGCGGCCATCGAGCAAGCGTCGGGACTCAAGTTCGGTCAGCACCCGCAGGGGCGATCGGTGCCGAAGTCCGCTCTCGTCACGGCTGCTGGTGCTGAGGTCGTCATCGATCTGAGGAAGATGTCACAAGAATTACAGAAGACGCTCACGCTGCCTCGGTTCCTCCGCGCTGACGTGAGCTTGGATGAAACGAGTCCCGAGACGGCCTCGGTTCAGGCATTCCTCATCGCTGCGACAGGCGGTGGCGGCAATCTGGCCGAGCCGGTCGCCAAAGCTGAAGTGGGCGACCCACG
>CAIJTL010001625.1 GCA_903823545.1 uncultured Planctomycetaceae bacterium | reverse complement strand
TTTGTGTTGAGCAATCGCGGCCGGATCCTCATCGGTAATCCAACCCGTATCGACGCTGTTCATGTGGATGCCGTCTCGAGCGTAATCCTGGGCGGACGTTCGCGTCAGCATGTTGAGGGCGGCTTTGGCCATGTTGGTGTGCGGGTGCTTGTCCGTCTTGTAGGCCCGGTAAAAAATGCCCTCCATCGCTGACACATTGACGATGTGCTTGTCGCGGGATTCAACTCGTTTCATCAGCGGTTTGAGGCGGGCATTCAAAATGAAGGGAGCGATTGCGTTGACGAGCTGGACTTCGAGCAGCTCCACCGTCGGGACATCCGCCAGGCGCAACCGCCAACTGTTGATTGTCCGGAGGTCAACCTGCTGCAAATCGCCGTCGAGTTTCCCGGTCGGGAAGAGTTCCTCTCCGTTCTCAGTGTCTCCGGGAGCCAATGGAATCTGAGATAACTCCGCCGCTCGCTGGATCCCCGCGAGGCTGCTACCGACCTGAACCGGCAGTGATGAATCGGGTGACTCCAGCAGGCCGCCCTTACGGCGGAGCGTCTCGTACGATTCCAGCAATGGCTGGGATGCAGCAGGCAGTCCGGACGCCAACTTACGCTCGTCCGCCATCAGGTGGCCGTAAAATCCCGGCGGACGTCGGACCGTTTGGCAGGCATTGTTCAAGATGAAGTCGAGCCGCGGCAGAGTCTCACAAAGATGATCCGCAAAGGCTTCCACGCTCGGCGCGTGTCGGAGATCGAGGCCGTGAATCTGAAGCCGTGTCGTCCAGTCGGAACTGTCGCTTTCGGCTGTGAAACGCGTGGCGGCATCTCGCGGAAATCGAGTTGTCACGATGACATGGCAACCCGCTCGCAACAGCTTCAAAGCTGCCTGATACCCGATTTTGACTCGGCCACCCGTAAGCAACGCAAAGCGACCAGACAGATCGAACGTCCGCTGCCGACGCTCCCAGTTCAGTTCGGCGCATCCCGGACACAGGGCGTCGTAGAAAAAATGGACGCGATCGAAATCCTGTTTGCAGATGTAACAGCTCCGCGCAACGCTCAGGCGATCAATGAAGTGTTCGTCTTTCGGATCGACTGCTTTCGGCGGCGGTTCAGTTTCGAATGGAGTCGGCGGACACGGCTTTTTCAACTGCCGCGTTCCCAGTGGATTTCGGATTCCCGTCCGAGCCAGACGCTGTTCGTCTTCCGCCTTCTTTTGAGAAATCGCTGCCTGATCGCGCTGTTTGAACGCCCGCATCAATCGTTTTCGAGACTGGCGATCCGGGCTGGCGATGCGTTCGGCCGCCTGCACCAGCCGACAACGGTCGTCACCCGAAAGCCGAGCGAGTAAACCACGGTCCGCAGCAATCTGCTCGACAATCTCGATAGCGCTCGCCAGTGTCTCGTCCGATGGAGCGGGGCGTTCGATGGAATCAGCAGCTTCATACACAATAAGTATCCGATGTCCTTAGTCCTTGAATTTCGGCAGAATAGCAGACAATTCGACTCCGTCGATCAGCGAGAAGCGTTCTGAGAACGTCGGGCTCAGCATTTTGTCGGGCAACATCAGCCGCCACACGCTCGCCGGACTCGCGCTGCAACAATGGTTTCAGCTCATCAATCGCGTCGCCATTCGCAGTGGCAGGCATGTCTTCGCGTAGGTGTTGATAAATCAGAAATCTTCCGAAGCGATTGAACGTTTCTGTTCGGCGAACCGGCTTCTCTGTGTTGGCCCGATGGTCGCTGTGAGGAAATCGAGACGGAATGAACGACTCGCACCGAGACTTGGATCGCTTGCGTGAACTGCTGCTGGTGCGGGAGGCTCAACAGGGGCAGGCGGAAGCGTTTCGGACGCTGGTCGATGCGTATGAGCGGCGGTTGCTGTACTTCATTCGTCGCATTTTAGGTGAGGAAGATCGGTCGCTCGACGTGTTGCAGGATGTCTGGCTGACAGTCATCAAGCGGTTGTCTTCGCTGCAATCGGCCGAGGCGTTTCGAGTCTGGCTGTACCGGATCGCTCGCGACAAGGCGGTCGATGTGGTACGCGGTCGGCAACGAGAACGCGAGGTGCTCGCCGACATCGCCGAGTCATTACCCGATGAACCGGCGGATCAAATCGAACCGGGCTTCACGACAGAGAACTTCGAACTCATTCACCACGCGCTGGGCCACTTGTCCGCCGCTCATCGCGAAGTTCTGACACTGCGGTTTTTGGAAGACATGTCGTTGGAAGAGGTGTCGCAAGTCATCAACTGTCCGATCGGGACAGTGAAGTCGCGACTTCATCACGCTCAACGATTGTTACGCGACAAGATCGAGGAGTTGAATCATGACTGAGCCTCAACATGACACATTTCGGCGGGCCTTGCTGTCGCAAGAGTCGCACGTCCCTCAAGACAAATATCAGGAGTATCGTATGAAACTCGAACAAGCCTATGTGACGGCGTTCCGTTGGGAACGTCGAGCGTTGTTTACTTGCTTGGCTCTGTTGGCGTCAGCACTCGCCAGCATGTGTGTTTTGGCCGTGATTGCGATGCGTTGGCAAGTTCGTCTAGATGGCTGGCCGCTGGCGATTCCAAACGGGCTGCTCATCGCTGGAGTGTCAGTCGGTTATTTTTGGCATTTCTCCAAGCAACGTGTCAGCCGCTGTGACGATGATCGCAAGGCCGGACAGATCGCTGAGATCAATCACAAACTCGATGAATTAACTCGTCGCTTCGATGCGCAGTTCGGGAGCAGTTCCGCCAAAGAAAACCGACCTTAACCGCGACATCATATTCAGGCGGGTGACTCAGCTTGCCGTTGAGGTAAGCTGAGTACGTCGCGAAACATCGATTGGATTCACGCTCAACGTCATCACTGGCGCATTGGGTTCGACAAGTGCCAGCCTTCGTCAAAGTAGCCAGCACGGAGGACTTGTTCTGTGAGCGGTTCTCCGTCTTTGGGCGGTTGATTGATTTTGAGCACGGCCCAATCGCCCCAGCGAGGGAACAGCAGGTAGTTGAACTTAGCGAGTTCGGATTCTCGAAACGTGTGGCCGCTGTTGAGGACGACATATTTTTGAGTTGATCCGGATGGCGTCTTTGAAAACAACGGGTTCGGGGCAATCAGGGCCGGAAGATGTTCGGCGGAGGAATAATCTTGATCGCCGAACTGCAGGCTGTCTTTCGTCCATTTCAGCGGCAGGCTCGCAAGCGACTTGGCGATGAGCGAGTTACTGCCCGGGTCGCCAAACAGAATCAGATGGCGAGATTGAATATCGTCGCTCGTCACGGCTACGTCGTCTTTGATGGGGAGTTTGCCGCGAAAGTAGTGATGCCATTCATCGGCGAAGCGATTCAGGCTGGCGTCGGCGTATTTTTGCACGGCCGCGTTCCACGGTTGACCGGTTCCTCGAACGCAGAGAAACGGGGAGGCGAAGGCATCGTCAATTGGTCCTTGCAGGCCGGGAGTCTTGCGTCCTGCGGGAGTCTCGTCAGCCGCTTTCTGCCAACGACCATCAACATGGCCGAAGACCAATCGGGATTCGTTCGGCGGGTACGGGAACTCAGAAGTTCCGATGCGAACTGTCTTGGGCTTGGCGGGAAGCAACGCAGTGGCGATCGCGAATCGTGAGATGTTTTTCGGTTCGTCGATCACCAGCATCTCATCGCGCAGTTTGGCGACGATTTCCGCTCGGACGTAATGACGATCGAGTCCGAGCAGTTCAAGCCAGTGGCACTTGTTGTATTTGAGCGTCCAAGTCACGAACCGTAGTTCGCGAGGCTGACGTGGTGCGGCGGCAACGTGCTCGGCGATGCGTCGGAGTTGCTCCGCGTGAGTTACTGGATCAATGACATGCCCTGTTCCGGGTGAGATGAGATTGATCATCGTCAGTCCCTCACGTTTCATCGCGTCACCCATGAGAACGTGTGCTTGGAAGAAGACGTCTTTCTCACCCATGCAGGCGATGGCAGGAACGACTCCCGCGTTGGCCGCGTAGTCAATTGAATCGAGCATGTGCAGACCGGCCTCTTGGTATTCGGGGAGCAGGCCGACCTTCACGAAGTTCGGGATTGGTGTTTCTGAAAAGCGATGTGTGTCGACGTAGCCACAATACGGGCCTAACGCCACGAAGCGATCGGGATGCTTGAGTCCCAGGTGCCATGTTCCCGAAGCACCCATCGACATGCCCCGCAACACGATTCGCTGGCGGTCGATGTTGTAGGTCTCGCACACGCTCTCGATCGCCTCGAAAACATCGGCCTCGCCAGACCATCGATAACAATTCTCAACTCGCCCGAGCGGATGCAGTTCAATGAAAGGCTGATCGGGAGCCGACGGATTCTCGCCGTCCCCTTCGTCGAAGCGAGCGATGAATCGCAGTTCGCTCAGCCCGACGGGCCGAGTGCTGCCATGCAGGACGACATCGAGCCGAATCGGTTTCTTGGGATCGTAGCTCTTGGGCACGATCAATCCATAAGGCTGCACTGAATCATCAATCTTGGAACGATACCCCAGTGCGAGTTTGCCTCGCTGATTCGCCCACGGACGCGCCGCATCAGCCTGTAGAGACTGACGCTCGCGAGCACGTTGGATTGCCTTTTCAATCAGAGCGACATCTGCTGGCGTGAACTCACGGTCGTATTTCAATGCCCAGGTCAAACCCTTCGTGAAGATCGCTTGATCTGCTCGAAGAGACCGTTGATTAACGTCAGCACTCAAATCGTTCGCTGCTTTCTCAAAGACTTGTCGCTGCTCCGCCGACAAAGGCTGAGCGATTTGGCCTTGCACGCGTGACTGCAACGAAGCGACCACAAAAAGCAGAAACATGCTGAAACGAAATGAATGTCGCATCGTTCCTCCGATGAAGAGACAAAAGTTCGTAGTTCCGCCTTGAGGCGGTGCCTGAAGTTCGAGCCGCCTCAATGCGGAGCTACGAACTCAAGTTGCCTCGGCGCGACTATGGCCACGCGGAACTATAAGTCGATACGAACGCGAAAGAGAGTTCCATTGCCGTGTGGTACATACCATCTCAATGACCGAGTCGGATATAAACACCGCGACGATGTTGCGGAATCCACAATGAAACAGGACGAACTCATCTCTGGCTGTTTGAGCGATCGGTGGAGACTCACTCGACGTGAGTGGCTACTGACGGCAGCGGCGTCATTGGGGATTGGTGCTCAACCGCGGTCTACGAAGGCTGTTGAGCCACTACCCCGTGATTTGGTCACGCCGCAGACTCAGCAAGCGATTGAGCGTGGTCTCGCTTGGTTGGCGAAGCGGCAACATGCTGATGGAGCGTTTGGTTCGGGGGCCGGTTTCGGACGCAACGTGGCAGTGACGGCGTTAAGTGGGATCGCCTTTCTGGCGTCAGGAAGCACGCCGGGGCGCGGGCCTCATGGCGAGCAAGTGAATCGAGCGATCGACTTTGTGTTATCAATGTCAAAACCAAACGGCCTCATTCATGTGAAGGAACAAGATTCCTACGGGCCGATGTATGGGCACGGTTTCGCGACGTTGTTCTTGGCGGAAGTCTACGGCATGTGCAAGCGGGCGGACGCTCGCGAGAAGTTGGATCGAGCCGTGCGATTGATCATTCAAACGCAGAACTCGGAAGGTGGCTGGCGGTATCAGCCGGAGCCTAAAGAGGCAGACATCTCCGCGACCGTTTGTCAGATCATGGCATTGCGAGCGGCTCGCAATGCGGGGCTGCATGTGCCGAAAGAAACCGTTGATCGCTGCATCGACTACGTGAAGAAGTGTCAGAACTCCGACGGCGGATTTCGA
>CAIJTL010001624.1 GCA_903823545.1 uncultured Planctomycetaceae bacterium | reverse complement strand
GTTTACGCGTTGGGCGTGACTTCGTGATCGCGCTGTAACGCGATGCGACCGGTGCGCACCATTTCCAGGATACCGAACGGTCGCATCAATTCGATGAAAGCTTCGATCTTTTGCTCTTGGCCAGAGATTTCGACCATGACGTGAGTCGAGCTGACATCGACGATTCGGCCTCGAAAAATCTCAACGAGTTCCTTGATCTCTGCTCGCGCGTCTTTGAGCGTACTGACCTTCATGAGCATCAGGTCTCGCTCGACGTACCGCTGATCAGAGAAGTCGATCACCTTGACAACGGTGATGATTTTTTCCAATTGCTTGCGGACTTGGTCGAGTACGTGATCGTCGCCAGCAACGACGAAGGTAATCCGCGAGTATTCGGGGTTTTCCGTCTCACCAACCGCGAGGCTTTCGATGTTAAACGCGCGCGAAGCCAGCATTCCGGAGATATGCGCCAGCACGCCGGGTTGGTTCATCACCAACGCCGAAAGTACATGTTTCATGAAGTCTACTCTTTCCGAAGCAGGCCAAATCCGTCCGGTCTCAGGCGGTAATTCAAGCGATCTTCGCCCGGCCAGAAGGGGCGGAAGTCTAAAGTCGGATTCGACGATTCACAACGCAGTTGGCGGCTGCATCAATTCAAAAGCCCCTTCCGCGAGCAAGGTTTCGGCGACGGATTCACCTAAAGCAACGGCTTCGGCTTTTGACGTAACTACCGCATTGTTCTCGGCTTCAATGCGTTGAGTGCCGTCTAGGCTCAAGACGACAGCGGTCAGCGACAGCACATCGTCTGCAAATCGAGTCCAAACGCCGAGGGGTGCGTGGCATCCGGCTCGAAGCGTTTTGAGGACCGTTCGTTCCGCAATCACAGAGTGCAACGTTGGACGATGAATCAATTTAGTCAGAATTTCTCTCAGCGGAGTATCGTGAGTGCGACACTCGATTCCGAGCGCTCCTTGGCCAACGGCGGGATAGAAACAGGGTGCTTGCAGGGGGGCACTGATGCGGCCAGCCAACTCAAGTCGCGTCAAACCGGCTTCGGCCAGAATGAGGGCGTCGAATTCGCCGTCATCCAGCTTACGTAGTCGAGTTTCAACATTGCCGCGCGCTTCTTGAAATTGCAGGTCAGGTCGAACGTTCAACAATTGAGCTTTGCGACGTGGGCTTCCGGTTCCGATTTTGGCATTTGGCGGTAACACTGAGAGGATGAATTCTAGTTGGGCCTGCGGATCATCCTCGAAATCGTCTTCGTCATTGAAGTCGGCGTCAGGCTTGTCGCCTAATTCCCCATTTTCCTTGAGGTTCGTCGGAGTCGAAGCCGCCGTCTTTCCCGTTGGAAGAACGAGCACGTCGAACATCGCACCGCGAGTTGGTACGGCGGCCAGCGTTAAGCCTTCGGTTGGTTCGGTGGGCAAATCCTTAAGGCTATGGACCGCTAAGTCGCTACGACCGTCGAGCAGCGCGGCTTGAATCTCGCGAGTAAAGACTCCGGTCCCGCCGAGCCGCGTCAGGGCTTCGGTTTTATCTCGATCACCGATCGTCGAAAGCGGCACGATTTCAACAACACGATCAGGGGTGACAGACTTGATCAGCTCCGAAACATGACTTGCTTGCCACATCGCCAGTCGGCTGGCTCGTGTCGCGATGCGGATGGGAGATTTGGAGTCCATGCGGTAACCACATTCTAAGTTTGGCGAGATATTTTAGTGCCAGGATCGTTAAGACTTGGCCGACCATTTCGCCGAGCGTTTTTCCAAGAAAGCTGATTGGCCTTTGACGGGTTCGGCAGTGAGATAACATTCAGAAAATGCGCGGGCTTCTGCTTCGTACCGGGATGCAACGTCGACTCTTTGCGAGAGGTGCTCAAGTAGCAAATGCTTCACGCGGTGGCGAGCTTGTGGGGCACATTTCAAAATCTGCTCAATCACTTTTTCGATTTGGAAGCTGAACTGTTCCGAAAGAAAAACGCCGTCAACAAGGCCGATTCTCAATGCTTCGGCTGGCGGTATTAATTCGCCGGTCAAAATGAGCCTTCGTGCGATCGCGCCACCGAGCAAGTCAGTGGCTCT
>CAIJTL010001623.1 GCA_903823545.1 uncultured Planctomycetaceae bacterium | reverse complement strand
TCCGGCGTCGGTGATCGGGGTGGCGTTGAGGTGCAGCGTTTCCAGTGCGGGGAGTTCGGCGAGTGCGGCCAGCCCGGCGTCCGTGATTCGGCGGCAATGGTTGATCCGCAACTCGCGCAGGTGGCGGAGCGGGCGGAGATGCTGCAACCCGGCGTCGCCAACTTCTGAAGAACCGACCGCGAGATATTCCAGCGACTCGATCTGTCCGGCGTGGCGGAGGGCCTCGTCGGTGACCGGCATGTTGTACGCGTCGATTCGTTTGAGATTCGGCAGCTTGGCGATGCTCGCCCAGCCGCGATTCACGATTTGTGCGCTGTTGAATCCGATCGATTCGAGTTCGGTTAACCTCTCGACAAACGCAATGTCGTCATCGGTGAGCGTGCTTGAGCCGATCTCCAAGTTCTTCAACTTCGCGAGGTCCGCGAGGCACGCCGCTGTTGGGCCTGTGAGGCCGGTGTTAGGCAGAGAGAGTGTGGTGAGTCCCTTTCGGGTAGCAAACTGCCGTACGGTGTCGGGAGACAGTTTCATCCCAGTGATGAGCAGCAATTCGAGCCGTGGCGCGGCGGCAACCTGATTGACAATGTGATCCGATATGTTGGGATACTGAGTATAGAACTCGCGGAGTGTCTCCAATCATCCTACTTCGGCAAGCGTTTCGTCCGTGGCCTTCGTACCGGCCGGACGCAGGTCAATGCCTGAAATGCGGAACGGCTGCTTCGGAAGATCCTCGATCCGAACAACGTGCCGTCCTTGGAAGTCAATACAGGCACTCAGCTGTACGGCGGGTTGAGGCGCAGCGATCAGCAAATTCACGACGCCACCAGCGGCGAGGATTCGGCGGGCGACGCGCAGGTCGGGGGCGGTGATCTCGTCGGTCGGCAGCGTCATGCCGAGTCGCAGATGTTCGCGGACGAAGGTTTCGAACGCGGCGGCCGTCACACTGGTTCCGCCGAGTTCCAGCGTGGTGAGCTCCCGCTGTCCGCGCAGGTCGGTGAGGATCGCATCGGTCACGGTGGGTAGGTTCGACAGGTAGAGCCGATGCCAGGGGAGCGGTCGCTGAACCAGCCGCTTCACGTCTGCCTCGGTCACACCCGTATTGCTCAAACCAACGCTGAACAATCGGGGAAAGTCACACAACACCTTAATCGCGCGTGATTCGACCGCTGTATTGGTGAGATCGAGAGACGCGAGTTTAGGCGGCTGCTTGAGGGACTCCACCCCGACCGAAGAGATCGGATTGCCATTCAGCGTGAGAGATAATAATTCGTTAAGTCCCGCCAGCGCGGGCATCCCGGCATCGGTGATCTTCGTGTAACTAAGAGTGAGGTTTTGCAACTGCTTCAGTTCGCTGAGCGCCGCGAGATGCTGATCCTCAATAGGCAAACCGGCGAGGCTTAGGACTCGCAATCTCGCAAGGCCCTTGAGGTGTGTCAGGCTGGCTCCGGTGAGGCTGGTGTTGTGGAGTTGCAGGTCGCGGAGCGTGGTGCAGTCGGCGAGGCGGGCGAGGTCGGCGTCTTTCAGCGTCCCCAGCCCGGGGAGATCGACCCCGGTCAGCAACACCGGATTGTTGTCGTGGCCGACGCGTCCCGCGTCGGTGAGTGGCACCCCCTGACCATCGGGAAGGGGGTGGTTGGAGTCGTTGGCTGCCGCACCACGCCCATCGCGTGGCTCTGGGCGTGCCACCCGCGCCGTCATCGGTTTCAGACCGACGCGAGACGCGTCGGCCACGGTG
>CAIJTL010001622.1 GCA_903823545.1 uncultured Planctomycetaceae bacterium | reverse complement strand
GTCCGGGGGCTAACGCCACCCGGCTCACCTGTCTTGATTGCCTCTGCGGCTTCGCTGACCTAAGCCGCAGGTCGGTTGAAGTCGCTGAGTTTTTCCACTCGACTGAATCGTGAGGCGACATCGGGTGAGTGAGTGACGAGCAACAACGAGACTTGATGCTCATGGCACGCGTCGCGAATGAGTTGCAGGATTGTGTCTTGATTTGCGACATCGACGCTCGCGGTCGGCTCATCGGCCAGCAGCAGGGAAGGGCGGTTCGCCAAAGCGCGAGCCACGGCGACTCGTTGTTGCTCACCGACGGAAAGCTGCGTCGGGCGATGATTCATGCGATGTCCGAGTCCGACTCGATTGAGTAGGTCGACCGCTCGATCTCGGTGCGTACCCTTGCCGGAGAAGCTCATCCCCAACAACACATTTTCTAATGCACTGAAGGCAGGTAGAAGATTAAAGGTCTGAAACACGAAACCGATCTTCTGAGCTCGAAAGCGATCGCGACTCGGTTCATTCAGGCGAGTGACCTCGATGTTGTCGATGACGACGCTGCCGCTGTCCGGTGCCGTGATGCCCGCGATCACGTTGAGCAACGTTGTTTTGCCGCCACCGCTGGTGCCGATGAGGACTACTTGCTCAGCGTTCTTCAACTCAAACCGCGAGACGTTCAAGATCGGAATCCGACCGCCGCCGGGTTCGCGATAACTCTTCTTCAGATTGTCGATCACCAATGACATGAAGCCTCCTTGACGTTCGCCCCGTTGTGCCGGTCTTCTGACCGAGCTGCTTTTTCTGACCGCAGGTCTCATTGGCGTGGAGACCCGCGGTCAATCTCCCGTGGCTCGGTCAGGAGACCAGCCACATCGCGCGTTGCATCGCGGTCCGACCGAGAGGGCGGGATTGTGGTCGGCTGGTGAATACGCCGCAAGCCGCATCTTCGTGAGACAAATTTCGCACGTGGCTCGTCGTTGTCGCCGGTCTCCTGACCGAGCGGCTCTCTTCTGACCGTAGGTCTCACCGACGTGGGAGACTTGCGGTCAACTCCATTTGTCTCGGTCAGGAGACCGGCCACAACGCGCACGCGAGTCGCGCGTGTCACTCAAGAGAGGCAGCTTGTCTCACTAGAATCCTTGGCCTAGACTCCCGCGCCTCATGGGTTGTGGCACCTTGATATTTTTCCTGGCTTTCGGACAACTGGCAGACGGAGTTGCGACATGCGTTCTGTGAGATGGTTTTCGCTTTCGTTCTGTTTGATCATCGCGTTGTTGCTGTCGCTGGTTCTGCAAACCGGTTGGATGCGAGCTGATGACAAGCCCGCGAAGCCCGCTGCTGACAAAGCGGCAACTGAAGCGACAACGGTCGATCCGAAGTCGGACGAGTACTACGAGCTGATGAAGCTTTTCGTCGATACCTTCGAGCAGATCGAGCGGAACTACGTCAAAGACGTCGATCGCAAAGTGCTCATGCAGGCGGCCATTCGAGGCATGGTCCAGCAGCTAGATCCGTATTCCAACTACATCAGCCCTGATGAACTCAAGCGGTTCAATCAAGAAGTTGAGCAAGAATTCGGCGGCGTTGGCATTCAAGTGCAGCTCGACCAGAAGACGCGTCGGCTGATGGTCATGACTCCGCTTCCGGGAACTCCAGCCTACAAGGCAGGAGTGAAGTCGGGCGACCTGATCATGGAAGTCGATGGCAAAAGCACCGAAGGTGTCACCCTTGAAGATGCCGTGAAGCTGTTGCAAGGGAAGGCGGGAACCGAGGTCACGATCGGCGTGCAGCACACTGGTTCTGAGAAGATCGACACACTGAAAATCACTCGAGCCATCATTCAAGTCGCCACGGTGCTCGGCGACACTCACAAAGCGGATGACAGTTGGAACTTCTTTCTCGATGCCGATTCCAAGATCGCTTACATCCGACTGACGCACTTTGGTCGTCACAGTTTCGATGAGCTTCAGGAAACATTGGAGTTGCTGACCAACGAAGGAATGAAGGGCTTGATCCTAGACCTGCGATTCAATCCAGGCGGACTGCTCGGCCAAGCGACGAAGATTGCTGACCAGTTTCTCGAAAGCGGAGCGATCGTCAGTGTTAAAGGACGCAACACCGAAAACCGAGTTTGGACGGCTGAGAAAGAAGGGACCTTCTCCGGCTTCCCGATGGCCGTGCTCATCAATCGCTTCAGTGCGTCCGCCAGTGAAATCGTCAGTGCGGCTCTGCAAGATCACAAGCGAGCTTTGATTATCGGCGAACGATCATGGGGCAAGGGGAGCGTTCAAAACGTGATTGAACTCGATGGCGGCAGCAGTGCGCTGAAGCTAACCACCGCTCAATACCTCCGACCGAGTGGCCGCAACATTCACAAGTTCCCCGGTGCGAAAGACGACGAAGAGTGGGGTGTCTCTCCGGAGAAGGAGAACATCCTGGAGTTCACCGGGAAAGAAATGCAAGACTACCTCGAATACCGCCGCCAACGAGACATCATTAGCAAAGACGGTCCCCCAAAATCCGATTTCGTCGACCGCCAACTCAACGCGGCAGTGACTTATCTCAAGGCTCAATTGAGCGGCGAGAAGAAGCC
>CAIJTL010001621.1 GCA_903823545.1 uncultured Planctomycetaceae bacterium | reverse complement strand
TCACCGGTTTCGTTGACGCCAATGGAGCCGTCGTCACGGGCTCTGCCACGATCCCGACCGAACTTGTCGTCCAAGAAGATCAGCCTGCGGTGCCCGTTGTAATGACCGGTCACAACCTCACGCTCACGACGCGCGACGACATCCAAATCGACAAGGCCCCGACCAACTTCTTCAGTCTCACGATGAATGCCGGAGACTCGTTCATCGAGATTCCCGCGATGAGTGTCATCGGCACCGGCAGTTCGATCTCGCTGATCTCGAGCGCGGACATCACGCTCCCGTCACGTCTCACCGACAACGGATTGGTCTCGTCCGATCTGACGGCCAACGGTCCGATCACGCTGATCTCGCGCGGCACTCTCGACGCAGACAACGTCCGAGTCGGCGGCACCGTGCTCATCAACAGCACGATCAACGCGGGCAACGGCAACGTGACTATCAGCACGACCGACACCGACAGCGAGTTGATTGGTCTGCTGCGCACGACTGGCGGACTCACGCTGATCGGCGGCGGCACGCTGACGGTGACGGGGAATCAAAATTACTCCGGCACAACGACCATCACGGACAGCGACTTGCTGCTCAACGGTTCGACCACCGGCAGCAGTTTCCTCGTGCAAACAGGCTCAATGTTGACGCTCGACGGAGCGATCAATACCGGAAGCGTGACGGTTCAAGACGGCGCGTTGCTCAACGGCACCGGAACGATCGGCGGCTCACTGATCGCGAACGGCGGCGGGCAAGTGTCGCCCGGTCATTCCCCCGGCAAGTTCACCGTTGACGGCAACTACACCCAAGATGCGGGTTCGACGCTGACCCTCGAAATCAACGGCACGGTCGCCGGAACTGAGTTCGATCAAATCGAAGTCACAGGCTCGAACCGAGTCGTCACGCTGACCGGCTCGAAGCTCATCCTGACGACCGACGCGGTGATACTCGACGGCGCGAAGTTCACGATCATCAATAACATTGCCGCGAACAGTACGATCGTCGGTGAGTTCGACGGTTACCCGGAAGGCTCGTTCATCGACGGCGGCACGGTCGCATATCGCATCAACTATCACGCCGGAGTGAACGGCAACGATGTTGTCCTCACCGCGAGTGCGCTCGATTACGGCGACGCTCCGAACGCCGCTCAGTCCGGCTTCGCCAACAGTTATCCGGTCACCGCCGCTGATGACGGAGCACGGCACAAAGTCGTCGGGCCGCGTCTCGGAGCGCACGTTTCGGGAGAAGCCAACGGAGCCAACAGCGTCGGTGCTCTCGGCGACGACACCAACGGCACTGCCGATGACGAAGACGGCGTTGTATCGGTCTCTTCGCTGATTCGCTCGGCGACGGTGGACACGATCGCCAGTGTGACCGTCGATTTGCAAAGGCCAGATCCAACCAGCAACAAGCTCGATGCGTGGATCGACTTCAACCGCGACGGCGACTGGGGCGATCTCGGTGAGCAGATTCTCACTTCCGCCGATCTGGGAACGACCGCCGGTGAGAAAGTGTTGAGCTTCACGATTCCTGTTGGCGCAATTGTCGGCGGCACGTTCGCTCGCTTCCGCTTGAGCAGCGAAGGGGGACTCGCGCCGACAGAGCTCGCTCAAAACGGTGAAGTCGAAGACCACGCGGTCACGTTACTGGCCGCGTCTCCCGGTCAACCGTCTCTCGTCAATCCTCCTGCTGGAGGCGGCCCGATCACGGTGGTGGTTGTCGGTACCAACATCGAGATCACTCAGGACGGTAAGATTCTGCAACGTGTTCCTGTGGCCGAAGCAGGACCGATCACGGTCAACGGAACGGCGGCCACGAATGACCTCTTCATCCTCGATTACTCGCACGGCGATCCAGTGCCGAACGGCGGCTTGACGTTTGATGGCGGAGTGGGGGGCTTCGACGAATTGCGTGTCATCGGTAACGGTCAAGATGCCGTGTATCAACCTGACCGCAGCGTCACGGGAAGCGGAGTCGTCACGATCAACGGCAAGAACTCGAAGTTCATCAATCTTGAACCGGTCGATATGTCCGGCTTCGCGAGCGTGACGATCGACCTCCCCAACGGCGATGACGTGCTCACGGTCGCGGCAGGAACCGACTTCACGTTCGCCGGTGTGAACCCCGCGCTCGTCGTCAGCGGCACGTCGGGCGGAATCGCGATCGAATCGGTCGCCGTCTGGAACACAACAACGCTGATCATCGACACGACGCTCACCACCGACGGCAATGATTCGATCACCGTCACCGGCGCGGCGAACGCTCACGGTATCACCAACCTGACGATCAACACCGGCAGCGGCACTGATTTGGTCTCCGTCACCGGCGCGGCGACGTTCGCGGGGGATGTAACAATCACAACACCTTCGACAACCATCGCGGCGACTGTGTCAG
>CAIJTL010001620.1 GCA_903823545.1 uncultured Planctomycetaceae bacterium | reverse complement strand
GGTGATCTGGAGCCGGGCGAAGCACGGGTCAAACAGCACCGGCGGCTGCGCAAGCTGTTCCAGACCGAAGGTGCGGTGGCTGCGCGCCTCGACCATCCGAACATCGTCAAGGTGTACGACACGGTGGTCGACCAGAACACCGCCCTGATGGCGATGGAGTATGTCGAGGGAACCACCCTCGCCGAGTTCTGTGCGTTCGACCGGCTGCTGCCGCTGCCCCGAGTCGTCGGCATCATCTTCAAGTGCTGCCTGGCGATCGACTATGCATACCGGCAGGGGGTCGTGCACCGCGACATAAAGCCTGCCAACATCCTTTTAGAAGAAAAAACTCTTCACGTCCGGGTGGCTGACTTCGGTCTGGCGCGAGCGCTCGACGAAGACTTTCAGTTGTCTCAGCCGGGATTGTTACTGGGAACACCGAACTTCATGTCGCCAGAACAAGTCGATGGGACGACACTCACCGCTGCGACAGATCTGTTTAGTCTTGGCAGTGTGCTCTACATGATGTGTACCGGCGCGCTACCATTCCAATCCAAGACAATGACGGGATTGCTGAATGCGGTGGCAACGAAAGAGCCTATTCCGATTCGCGAGCTAAACCCGAGTATTCCTGCAGGACTCGCTCACGTGGTTGAAACGCTACACGCGAAGAAGCCGGGTGACCGACCGTCGTCTGCCGCTGAAGTGGCTGAGTCTCTCGAACGTTGGTGCGCCGGGGGCGAGCGAAGTTCGTCTTACATCCTCATGTAGAAACTTAGACTCGGCAACTCATTGAGCTTGGCTTTGCGATTGAGCCAATGGTTGAGTCGCAAAGAAGTGATCGAAGATCGCTCCATCGACTTCATTGAGGCTCATTTGGAAGCGGTCAATGAATTCATGCAGGCCAGAGTTGATGATGTCTGACGCTCGGGTGAATTCGAACTCCGCACGCAGACGACCGAGAAGTTGTTCCGCTCGGATTTGAAATGTTCGTTCGGCAGAACCAGTGATGGCTCGCAATGACTCTTCGGCACGGCTCAGGCAGAAGCGCACCGAGCGAGGAAACTCTAAGTCGAGCATCAAAAAGCCGACAACATGATCCGGGGTAATTCGACCTTGAACGCGGCGGTACATTTCCAAAGCGCTGGCTGATTTCAGCAATGCCGACCACTGAATGACATCGAGCGGCGTGCCGACTTCTGCGGATGTCGGTAGTAGGATGAAGTACTTCACGTCGAGAATGCGTGACGTCTTGTCAGCTCGCTCCAGGTTTCTCCCCATGCGGGCGAAATGCCAAGCTTCGTCGTGCGACATTAATGAATCTGTAATGCCGACTAGCATCTGACTGTAACGCTTTACGTCACCGAGAAATTGATTCGTATTTTCGAGAGTTTGTTCGACGGCTGCTCCTCGAACGAAGAGGTAGAACTTGTTGAGTTCTTCCCACATTTCAGACGGCAGGCTACCGCGGATCGTGCGAGCGTTCTCGCGAGCGGATCGCAAGCACGAAACGATCGAGTTCGGATTCTCACGATCGAATGTCAGGAACTTCCAAACGCTTTCTCGCGTTGGCCTGCCGTGGCGTTCTGCGAAGACACTATAGTCGCCGGTTGTTGCGACCAGCGGTTCCCATTGCTGATCAATGCTGTCGCCCAGATCGAGCGTCAAATGCATATTGACGTCGAGAAAGCGTGCGACATTTTCGGCACGCTCGATATAGCGACTCAACCAAAACACGGAATCAGCCACGCGACTCAGCATGGG
>CAIJTL010001619.1 GCA_903823545.1 uncultured Planctomycetaceae bacterium | reverse complement strand
CGCGAAGCCCGCAGCCCCCCAGTGAAGCCGCGACAGATTTTCAACGCTTTCACGTTAGCACGACGCGCAAGCGAGTGCTTCCGGCCATGACCACTCGCTTGCGCGTCGTGCTTGTGACGGAAGTGACTCCGGGATGGTCTTGACCGTTTTTTAAGGCAGCCATAACTTCCCGACCCCTTCCTAAAAGTTCGGCAATCAGGCCGGACATTCTCCCTTTCCGTTCCTCCTCTCTGTGTCCTACCCCTCACGGCGTCAGATTTTCTTTCGCTGTATCCCCTGCCTCAGCCCATTCGGGAGCAACGTCATGAAGACGTTCCGACTCTGTGTTTGGTTATTATGTGGTTTGATGCTTTGCAGCCCCGTCGTGGGCTGTCAGCAGCTCAAACTGCTCCGTTCGCAGTCGCCCGATAAGCAAGACGAGGAAGATCTCGACGACGGCAAGAAGGGCGAAAAAGGGAAGGACAAAGACCCTGATAAAGAGTTTGAAACGAAAGTCGAAACGCCATTCATCGGCGATTACACCGCTTTCGCTGGCATGAACTGGGTTGTGTTGGAAGGTGTTGGACTCGTCGTGGGCCTTGATGGAACTGGCGGTGACCCTCCCCCGTCGATTTATCGCGAACAGCTTGTCAACGACATGCGAAAGCGAGACATCAAAGATCCCGAGTCGATCCTGCGTTCTGCGAATACCGCACTCGTGAAGATCCGCGCGTACCTACCTCCACTTGTTCGCAAGGGAGAAGCTTTTGACGTCGAGTCGGTCATGGTTGTCGAAGGTGACACGTCGACGAGCCTGAACGGTGGCTGGCTGCTTGAAACCGAGCTTTATGAAGCTGCTGTCGTGCAAGGTCACGGAGTGATGAAAGGCCACGTCATGGCCAAAGCCAAAGGTCCGATTCTCGTAACGACCGGTGAAGGAAAATCAGACTCTACGGGCGTGAAGCTGCGCGGCAAAATCCTGGCCGGTGCCATCGCGAAGAAGGAGCGAGACCTCCGCGTACAACTTCGTAGTGATTTTCGCAGCGTGAGACAGTCACGACGAATTGCCTCAAAAATTGGCGACCGCTTCTTTGCATACAACGAAAGTGGGCTGCGCGAACCGCTGGCGAAGGCACTCACCGATCAGACAATCGAGCTAAAAGTTCTCGGCCGATACAAGGACAACTACCCTCGTTATTTGCAGGTCATCCGCAACATCGCGTTTCGTGAAACGCAGGTCGGGCGACACGTCCGCATGGAAAAGTTGAAGACTCAACTCCTTGATCCAGACACGACTGAACAAGCCGCATTGCAACTTGAAGCAATCGGCGATCAATCAGTTTCGATCCTGAAGACTGGTTTAAAACATCCCGATCAAGAAGTTCGATTCAACTCGGCGATGGCCCTGACGTACCTCGGCAAGAGCGATGGAATCAAAACGCTCGGTGAATGTGCGGTTCAAGAACGTGCATTCCGCGTCTATGCCCTCGCGGCCCTCGCAACGCTCGACGAAGCAGAAACGCATTTGTTGCTGCGTGACTTGATGAGCGCTCAGAAAGACGAATCTGGAAAGATCGTCGACAGTGCCGAAATGCGATACGGCGCGTTCCGCGCTTTGTGGACGCTCGACAAACGCGATCCATATCTCAACGGAGAAGTCCTCAAAGACTCGTCGGATCGTGAACTCTTCTCGTTGCACACGATCCCAGCGACCGGCGAACCAATGATTCACCTGACTCATCACTGGCGATCAGAAATCGTTTTGTTCGGCATCAATCAAAAGTTTAAGACCCCGTTGGCCGTTCGTGCTGGTCCACGTATTTGGGTGACCGCACAACCTGGTAAAGATCAGATCGTTGTTGCTCGTTACGAAGCGGGCCAACCGGATCGTCGCAAGGAAGTTTCGACGAGCGTGGCTGAAGTCATCCGCACGGTCGTTGAATTCGGCGGTAGTTATCCGGACGTCGCTCAAATGATTTTGCAGGCGGCCAAGCAACAGAATCTGTCGGGCCGCATCGAAATCGACGCACTGCCGCAAGGTGGCCGCGAATACATTCGCAAGCCGACATCGGCGGGAGATACCGAAGGGAAGTCACTCCGTATCGGCAACGCCAACTTGATCCCGAACTTCGTCCCGAATTTGAAAGACGACGAAGCTGCCAAGAACAAGCAGTCGCAAAGCGAGGCTCTCGAATCATCCGACAAGAAGCCGAACACCGACAAACCTGATTCCGAAGACAACCTCACCGAAGCTGACCCGAAGGGTAACGCGTCGCTCGTCGATGCCCGCAAAGACCCATCTGCCCCCAACCAGGACCGCCATTGGTATGAGTTCTGGAAACGAAAGTAATTGAGCACAGAGGCATTCAACGTAAAGATGCAGAGGGACGCGAAGATTTGTGGCCAATAATCCCATCAACTCAGTTTTGATTTCTGGAATCGTTCAATCAGGAATCTTTACGAACCTCTGCGTTACTTTGCACCTTTGCGTTGAAAATGTATCTCTGAATTTTGATCGTCACTTAACCTTCCTCCTTCCATTCGATCCGCACCATGCTGAAGTCGCTTGAAATGTTCGGCTTCAAGAGTTTTGCGGACAGGACGCGCTTTGATTTTTCGCGCGGGATCACCTGCGTTGTCGGGCCTAATGGGTCGGGCAAGAGCAATGTGGTGGACTCGATCAAATGGGTGCTTGGTGATCAGAGTCCGAAGAGTCTTCGCGGCAAGGACATGACCGACGTCATCTTCAACGGCGCGTCCGGTCGTAAGCCCGCGGCATTCGCGGAAGCGTTGCTGACGTTCGACAACACCGAACGATATCTCGCCCTTGATGCCGCCGAAGTGCAGATCGGTCGGCGACTGTGGCGCAGTGGCGATTCCGAATATCTGATCAACCAACAGCCCGCGCGATTGAAGGACATCAAAGATCTCTTCATGGGAACCGGCGGCGGCTCGTCTGGTTACAGCATCATCGAACAAGGGCGAGTCGATCAAATCCTGCAAGCGAACGCTGCCGCGCGACGAAGCGTCTTCGAAGAAGCAGCGGGAGTTTCGCGTTACAAAGCTCGCAAAGAAGAAGCGACTCGCAAGCTGGAACGAGTCGAACAGAACTTGCTTCGCCTTCGAGACATCGTCGACGAAGTCGAATCGCAGTTGAACACAACGCGGTCACAAGCCTCGAAGGCCGCTAAGTATCGCGAAATTTCGACCGAGCTACGCGAATGGTGGTTCGGGCTCGCGGCAGACGATCATCGACATTTCTCCGTGCAACTGGCAGCGGTCGAACAAGAGCTGCAAGGTGGTGAAGAACGACTGGCCGATCTGTCGAATCGCCAACAAGAACTCGAACAAAAGCTGTCGGTCTTCGATGCCGAACTTGCCGAGATCGACATGCGATTGCGACTCGCTGAAAAGAGCGCGTCGGGAAATCGCGAGAGTGTCGTGCGGCACGAATCCACGTTGCGGCATCTCACCGGACGGCAGAAAGAACTCGGCACGGACCTCGATCGTTTGCGTCGGCAGCGAGTCACCATGCAGGCCCGCGCTCGCGAGATCACGGATGAGCTACAAGCGTCGGAAGAAGAGTTGTCCCGCAGCGACGCCGAACACGCGCGATTGCAGGCCGAGCTGAATGCTGCCGAAACCGAACTGTCTGAACTGACTCGGCAACTCAAAACGGACAATGCGACGCTTGATCGCGAACGACAAAAGCAGCTTGAGCTGACACAGCAATCAACCGCGACTCAGCAACGTGTCAGCGGTTTGCAGTCGCAATGCGAAGCCGCGCACACTGCGGCGATCTCGGTGGGACAACGACTGGCTCAACACGAAGCGGACATCATCGCCTCGCAGTCGGAAGTGCTACGTCGGCAGGCCGCCGTCGATGTGGTCTTGTCGGAAGTCGGTCAGCTTGATGATCGAGTCCGCGAGATTCGCGATCGGCAACAAAAGCTGATCGCCGAACAAGAAAGGATACAGCAACAGCTTCGCGAGCAACGCGAAGAACGGAGCGCCAAGCAATCACAGCAAGCGGTCCTCGAAGACCTCGAACGCCGACAAGAAGGACTCGGCATCGGCGTGAAAGAAATACTTAGCAGAGCGCAAACTTCCAATTACGCGCCGTGGTCGAGCATTCTCGGTAGCGTGGCAGATTTGATCGAAGCCGATCTCGACGAAGCGGCGATCTTGGAGGTCGCACTCGGCAATCGAGCCCAATTGATCGTCGTTCGCGAACTGCAACCGATCGTCGAATACCTCAACGGCGGAGCGAGCCGCTTCTCTGGCCGCGTCGGCTTTGTCGAAGTCGGAACACTCACTAACCCGACGCGTCAGCGAGGGCGAATGCTCGCAACGACGCCGTATTTGGAGTCTCTCGCATCGGAGCGACGAAACACGGAGTCGCTAGAAGCGTCCGCCCTCGCTAGCGCTTCGGGTTACGTGGAACCATCCGCATTCGTATCGCCGGACTTGTCTGGCCACATCGGCGTCATCAAACGGGCAGACCAACTTGTCAGTTTGAAATCTGGGCATCCGGGATTGGCTGAAGCGTTGCTCGGAACCACATGGGTCGTCAGCACGCTCGATGTCGCGTTTGAACTCGCGCGCGGCGAAGGTCGTGGATGTCGCTTCGTTAGCTTACAGGGTGAGCTGCTTGAAGATGACGGGACGCTTTATGCCGGAGCTGTCCGCAGCGAATCGTCGTTGCTGACTCGACGAAGCGAGTTGCGACGATTGAAAAATGATCTCCTTCGCTTGGATCGCACCATCGCGGACGGCGAGCGACAACTCAGCGACATCACGCAATCACTAAGAAGCGTTGAGCGAACAATCGATTCGGCCACGTCTGAGAAGCAAGAACTCGCCGATCGACTCGCTCAGGCCCGATCCGACGTCGCCGCTCAACGACAAGAGGTCGAACGGCTCGTCAAAGACCGCGAAGTCATTCAGGCCGAAGCAGCTCGCTTTGAATCGTTGGCCGCAGAACTCGTTCTGCAAATCGACCAAGCTCAGCGCGAGCACGCTTGGTTCGAGGACAATCTTGCTAGCTTGCGAGAATCATTCGCCACACTTGAGGCGGATGTCGCACGACGAGATCAACATCGGCAAGTGCTCGCTCAACAGCAAGTCGATCAACGCCTGCAGCTCGCGAAACATGAAGAGCGCGTGCAATCACTGCAAACAACGGTCGTCCGCTTGCGAGACGAACAGAAGCAGCGTGATGAGCAACTCGACGAGGCTGAACGTCGCTTCGTCGCGGTTTCTGCGCAGTCACGGCAGATCAACTTGCAGGTACTCAATACGAACGCCGAACTATGGGAGCTGCAACTTTTCGACGAGCAGTTCTCTGCCGAAGTGGCCGCTGTGCTGGCTGATAAGGAACAACTCCGCAATCGCAAATCGACCTTCGCCGAAGACGAAGCGCGCTTACGAGCACAACGTCGTGAACTCGCCGACCGTTTGCACGCGAATGAAATCGCCGCGCGCGATGCACGACATCAATTGCAGGTCTGCGCCGAACGGATCGAAGAGGAGTATCAACTGACGCTCGACGACGTCGTCGCCTCCGGTGCGTCTGCGGTCACGCTGTGGCAGGCAGAACGCAACTCAAATTCGATCAAATTGCGTGTCGCGGAATCGTCTGACGAAGAAGAGGTCGAAGCCGATTCATCGACGGAATCAACAGAGAACTCAACGGAGATGACGAACGACGAATCGCATGAATCCGCTGAGGCCGTCGATGCCGTTGAGAGTGCAGAAGGACCAAATGCAGATGCCCCGAACGAATCTAGCGCGGCCGCGTCTCTCCCTGCCGCCAACGAAATCCCGTTCCTCGAAATCCGCCCGGAACTCGAAGCGCGAGTCAATCGCCTCCGTCGTAAGCTGAAGATGATGGGGAGCGTCAACACCGACAGCTTGAAAGACCTCGACGAACTCGACGAGCGGTATCAGCACCTCAGTTCGCAGTTGCAAGACCTCGACGAGGCGAAGTCCACGCTCGAAGAAATCATTCGGCAGATCAACGGAGAGAGTCAGCGCATCTTCCTCGAGACGTTCGAGACGATTCGGCTGAACTTTCAGCAGATGTTTCGCAAGCTGTTCGGTGGCGGCGAAGGTGACGTCATCCTCGAAGACCCGAACGACGTGCTCGATTGCGGCATCGACATCGTCGCTCGTCCGCCGGGCAAAGAATTGCGTAGCATCTCGCTGCTGAGCGGTGGCGAAAAAACGATGACCGCAGTTGGCCTGTTAATGGCGATCTTCCGCAGCAAGCCGAGTCCGTTCTGCATCCTGGACGAAGTCGATG
>CAIJTL010001618.1 GCA_903823545.1 uncultured Planctomycetaceae bacterium | reverse complement strand
TCGAACATTTCCCGCAGAGGCGCAGAGTTCGCGGAGAAGCGCATAACTTTTGTGCTCTTCAAACTCTGCGGCCCCTGCGCCTCTGCGGGAAACATTTTGGCAAATAAACTGTTCCAACACAGATGCAGAGAGCCGAAAAGATCAATTCACATTCGTAGTCGCAATTGTTTCCGCTTCATCAACAGCGGCGACATCGACCGACACCCCTATCGAATGTTGATCGCCGCCAAGGATGACACCCTTTACCGGGCTGACGTCATCGAAATCGCGTCCCCAGGCGAGGACGACATGTTTGTCTGACGGTTGCACGTTGTTGGTGGGGTCAACGTCGAGCCACCCGATATTCGGGCAGAAGACCGACACCCAAGCATGAGTTGCATCAGCTCCCACCAATCGGGACTTTCCAGGCGGAGGCAAGGTTCGCAAATAACCGCTGACGTATCTCGCGGGCAAACCCAGCGATCGCAGACACGAAATCTGCAAGTGCGAAAAGTCTTGGCAGACTCCACGACGTTGCTGAAAGACTTCGTGGATCGGCGTTGAAATGGTTGTCGCCTGCGGGTCGTATTCAAAATCTGCGTGAATGCGCGCAGTCAAATCGAGTACCGCATCAAACAGCGGACGACCGGCGACAAAGGAACTTCGAGCGTACTCAGCCAACTCGTTGCTATTCGGAACATGTCGCGAAGGAAACGCGAATTGATAAGCCGACAAGTTGTCGCTCAAGCGGCTTGAACGAAGTTGATCGCGAACCATTTCCCACGGTTGAGTCACACTGCCATCAACCGCCGCTCGCGGAATCACATCGACCAGATGATTCGCTGTCACGGTCAGTTTGCGATGTGGTTCCTGCACCGAAAAGAATGTCTGTCGATTGCCAAAGTAATCGGTGCGTGACGACAAAACCGCCGGGGTCGGATTGATCAACAGCGTTGTCTGCTGACACTGTTGGTCGTCGGTCGAACGCGGCGTCAGGTGTGCGAGGTTTTGGCACAATGACACGGAAGCAGAGTATTCGTACGTCGTGATATGTGTGATTTGATAAAGCATGATTGGATCATTCGACCTTCGACATTCCCAGATGCCGCGAAGTCTGCAAATGGCTGAGATAGGTTTGGGTCAGCGCGTCGGAGAGAGCCGGAAGATTAGCGTTTAACCGTTCGAGCAGTTCTTGCAATTGCGGTCGGTTGCCCGTTTCGTCGGCATTGGCAAGTTGGTCCGCTTCGGCCAAACGAAGTTCTGTGAGCGATGAGAGCATCAAGCGTTGTTCGGGAGTTCGACGTGGTTGAGCCGAATTGTCACGCGGCAAGTTTTCGACGTTGTCTGCCAGCGCAGCGAATTGAAATACCAACGATCGCGGATTTGATTCGTCCGCCAACAAGAGGTCGAGCACAGCGGCAGTTTGTACGCTCCCCTGATATCGCCGCCGATACGTCATCGCGCTGTCCGCGACTTGCAACAACGCCTCCAGCAACGGGCCTTCGGGGTTGTTGATGGAGGTCAACGTGCTACGAAGCAAGCTGATCGTGTGCTGAGCCCGTTCAAGCTTGCGTCCCATGTCGAGGAACCGCCAACCGGCGCTGCGAGTCATACTCTCAACCGCCAAGCCGCCGAAGGCCGCCAACGTGATGACGACGCGATCCAACAAATCAAGTTCGTCGCTCAACGTGAGCGGCACGTTGTGTCCGCTGTCGCTCTCTCCTTGACGCTGACGCTCCCGAATCGCGCGTGAAGAGTTTTCAAGGGATACACCATCCTTCGTCGCGGCTTCAGCGTCCCGCCCTCGTTCGCGCAGCGGGATCGGCGGAGTAAACCGCTGATCGACACGTAGCGGCGACAAGTCGCCAAGCACTCGCCACATGTCATTTGAAATTCGGTCGCGCACTGTCGTCGCGAGTTGCCAAAGTGAATTGACCGTCGATGCTAAACTGCCAACTCGCTTTGAATCGTGAATGACCGACAGCAATTCGTCTTCAGGTGCGGGCAAATGGAGTTCCGCTCCGGGGCCGACGAACCCCGGATAACAATCGCTCATGACCGTGACCGCTCGCAGTAAAACCGGAAGTTCGGGAGTTTCTGTCAGCCCCGACGTTTCGGTCAGGCGTACGAGAACTCCACGTAACAAGCGTGTCAGTCCCTCAGCACGTTCGATGTATCGCCCGAGCCAATACAGGTTGTCGGCGACTCGGCTGGGAAGATCGCTTCCGCCACGCGTGATCTCGAGCGGAACACCGCCTGGCCCGAGCAAGCTCAATTGACTGACGGGGCCGTCTGACAACGCCCACGTGTCTTTGCTGCCGCCACCACGCTGCATCGACACAACCATCGTGTCAGACGACGCGCTGACTCGCGTGAGTCCACCCGGCATCGCAACGAACGAGTCCTCGTGAGCAGTCAGATACGTCCGCAGCACAAGATGTCGCGGTTGTAGTTGATGTCCCACTAACACAGGGGTCGTTGAAAGGATCAGCCGATGTTCGCCGACGAAGTCTTGTGGTCGTGCACGAATTCGTGCCGCCAGTTCATCACGTTGGTCGCGTGATAATTCATCACCAAAGATCGGCTCCATCCGAATGCCGGCGAGCGACGGTTTGATGACCATGTCGCGCAAGTGTGCGATGACATGCTCGCGAGCGCGCGGTTCGCCGCACCACCAAGTTGGCACGGAGGGAAGTTTGAGTTCTTCACCTAACAAGAATCGGCAGAGCGCCGGCATGAACGCCAACAATGCGGGGGTTTCCAACAAGCCACTGCCAAGGGCATTCGCGACGGCGACGTTCCCGGCATGAACGGCTTGTACGAGGCCGGGGACTCCAAGAAACGAATCCGGCCGCAACTCAAGTGGATCGCAGAAGTCGTCATCCAGTCGCCGCAGAATCACGTCAACCGGTTGCAACGCACCGAGAACTTTGAGGTACACACGATTGTCACGCACCGTGAGGTCGCCACCTTCGACGAGAGTGTATCCGAGGTATCTCGCGAGAAAGGCATGTTCAAAGTAGGTCTCGTTGTATGGCCCAGGAGTCAGTAGCACGATCCGTGGATTGTCTCGATTGTGTGGAGCGATCGCTTGCAACGTGTCTTGCAGCGTCCGAAAGAACAGCGCGAGTCGTTGGACTCTGCATTCGCGAAACGCATCGGGCAGCACACGCGACAGCACCAGCCGATTTTCAAGTGCATAACCAGCGCCAGAAGGTGACTGTGTTCGATCGCCGAGCACACAGAACCCGCCATCCGCAGAGCGACCGATATTCGCCGCGTACAAATGCAATCGCCGATTCAGCGGCAGACGAACTCCATGGCACGGCCGTAGAAATGCGGGATTCGGGAAGAGCAACTCTGGGGGCAAATAGCCTTCGGTCAAGCAACGTTGAGGGCCGTAAAGATCGTGGCCCAAAGCCTCAAGTAATCGTCCGCGTTGAACGAGTCCCGCTTCGAGCACCTTTGCGTCAGTTGGCGACAGCAACAAGGGAACCGGGTCCAGTTGCCATGGGCGTTCCATGCCGCGAGGGTCACCATAGACGTTGTAGGTGACTCCGTTTTCGCGAATGAGATGCTTCGCCTCGACCCAGCGTCGAGTTAGCTCCGGCAGTCCCATTAACGTGAGTGATTCAAGGAATCCGCGCCAGTGTGGTTGAACTTGGCTCTTGGCATCAAAAACTTCGTCCGAGGCACCCGCAGTTGGTACGTATCCCATCCAATCCGCTGTCGGCGCACGACGCGAACTGCCCATCGCGGACTGATCCCAATTCTCCGTCGTCACCAAGTCTGTTCCCCGCTCATCAATCACTAAACTAGCACGTGGCAGAAGCGAGTGGTTTGAACAAACACCGCGTCCTTACCCAGACCACTCGCCTGCGCGTCGTGCTAGTGTCGCGATCAGGAATGATTCATCCTGACTTCCTCGCGGCCGGCCGCACGAAACGGGAGTCTAAGGTTTTGAACCTGAATGTGCCCAGGCGACGAGGGGACAATCACTGAATCATTTAAGGGAGGCACCGAAGCAAGAATTGGTTCAGTGGCCGTCACTTTTGGCGGCTTACGCAGATCGAGCGTCAGCGGAAATTCCCGGTTCTCAATTCGTACAGGAGGTGCGGACGGACCCGGTGTGTGCCCCGTCGCGAAAAAGCGGGCGAGGCGGCGGCTTTCGGCCTCGTAGGCGTTGACCGGGAAATGCTCGAAATTGCGTCCACCGGGATGAGCCACATGATATGTGCAACCGGCGACCGCGCGTCCGGTCCAGGTATCGTACAGATCGAAGGTCAGCGGCGCG
>CAIJTL010001617.1 GCA_903823545.1 uncultured Planctomycetaceae bacterium | reverse complement strand
ATGGAGATGCGCTTTGCGGAACTCTCCAATGGAACGGATCGCAAAGACTTCTGGACTTCCACATATCTCTTGATGGGCTTGAAGTTCTCGCAGACCGAGGCCCTTGAATTTTTGAAAGGAATTTCGGTTATGACAGAATCAACGACATATCAAGCGATCTTGGAAGAAGGGGCGGAGAAAGGCCGCGTTGAGGAGGCACGACGACTCATTCTGAAAGTTGGTGGCAAGAAGTTTGGCCCCGTGAAACCTGATGTCGAGTATTTAATCAATCAAAAATCCGACTTGTCTGAAATCGAGCTTCTGCATGAACGCCTCGTGGATGTGTCGAGTTGGGACGAACTCATAAATGCGAATTGATTGCCAAATCGCGATCCCAACGCGGAAATTCATCGTTCACAAGGGTGGCCAATGAAAGACGTCGTGACGCTGATCCTGGCAGGTGGAAAGGGTGACCGCCTGCAGCCGCTCACTCGTGATCGAGCGAAACCGGCCGTGCCGTTTGGCGGCAGCTATCGGATCGTCGATTTCACACTCTCGAACTGCATCAACAGCGGCTTGCGTCGCATCTTGGTGCTCACGCAATACAAGGCCGCGAGCCTTGATCGGCACATTAACTTGGCGTGGCGATTTCTTTGCCGAGAACTCGACGAGTTTGTCGACATTCTCCCGCCGCAACAGCGGCTCGGTGAGCAATGGTATTCGGGGACTGCGAACGCCGTTTATCAAAACATTTACTCCATCGAGAAGTCGCAGCCGAAACTCGTTCTGATCCTTTCCGGGGACCACATCTACAAGATGGATTACTCGGAAATGATTCGCGACCACATCGACTCAAACGCTGATCTGACGATTGGTTGCCTTCCCGTTGAGCTGAAACAGGGGAGCCAATTCGGCGTCATGCAGGTGGACTCCAACCGCCGCATCGTCAACTTCCGCGAAAAGCCAGACGACCCCGACCCGATTCCAGGAGACCCATCGCGTTGTTTGGCTTCGATGGGGATCTATGTCTTTAGTGCGAAGTTTCTCTTCGACCAGCTTTGCTGCGACGCAACTGCGACACATAGCTCGCACGATTTTGGAAAGAACATCATCCCGGAAGTCGTGAAGACTCATCGCGTCCGAGCGTTTCCGTTTCGCGACCGCAATACGGGCGACGCGGAATACTGGCGCGACGTCGGAACGCTGGAAGCATACTTTGAGTCGAATATGGATCTGATTTCTGTCAGACCACAATTCAATCTTTACGACCAATCGTGGCCAATCCGAACGTTTCATCCGTCACTGCCGCCGCCGAAATTCGTCTTTGCGGACTTTCAAGAAACCAAGCCGAGAGCCGGAATTGCCGTGGATAGTTTGGTTGGTCAGGGCTCGATCATTTCAGGCGGACGAGTCGAGCGATCAATCCTGGCTCCGAACGTGCGAGTCAATAGTTGGGCCGATGTGCAAGACTCGATTCTGCTGAGCGACGTCCAAATCGGTCGCCACGCTCGCATCCGTCGGACGATCATCGACAAGGGAGTCCATATCCCCGAAGGGACGGAAGTTGGCTATGACCTCGAAGCAGATCGACAACGAGGATTCACCGTGACGGAATCAGGAATCGTCGTGATCGCGAAATCAGACACGAACGCGGAACTGCTGAACCAGGACTAACACCGTCGTAGGACAGGCTTCTCGCCCGTCTGGCTGAGTTTGGCGAGCGGCCCAATAAAGCTGGCAGCCAAGTTCGATCGGCGATGGCGACGGGCGAAAGTGCCCGTCCTACAGAACGCGAATCGGCGTTTCTGTCAAAAGAAAAATCCCGGAAGCAGCTGGTCCCAGGGGGGCGAAGGACTCTGGCTACTTCCGGGAGGCGATTGCGAAATTTGCTTCGTGTCACGCGAACTCTGATTTGTTTTCAGTCGCTCTGCGTTCTGCGTTTGAAGCGGGCGGACGATATGACTTCCTCAAAAATGGGTCAACACGAGTTTGGCCGTTTTTCACCAGCGGGTTTTGCCGCTCCGCTTGGACACGCTTTTGCCTTTCGGCTGCGTTGATTTGCTGATGGGAAATGCCCCCGATACGATGCCCGACCGCAATTTGAACTTCCAACTCCGTTAATTCGCGATGAAAAGGGCATTATGCAAGACACAGCTCAAGGTCAGGCCGCTCCGAACGCCAAGCGTTTACTCTGGGCGGGTTTCATGGCGATTCTCGCCGCAGGCGTCGGGTTCGCAATTCGAGGAGGTATCTTTGACAACTGGCGAACCGCGTTTGAATTCTCAGACACGCAACTGGGGGCGATCGGCGGTGCCGGATTCTCTGGATTCTGTTTTGGCATCATCATTGGTGGGATGCTGTGCGACAAGATTGGGTACGGCAAACTGGTCGTCGCAGCATTCGTGTTGCACGTCTTGTCGGCTGTTGTGACCTTCGGGGCATCTACTCCAGAGAACGCTTACAACATGCTTTATTGGGGCATGTTCCTGTTTGCTTTGGCAAACGGTTGCTTAGAAGCGGTTGCGAATCCGCTCGTGGCAACATTGTTTCCGAACAACCGCACGCATTACCTCAACATTCTTCACGCCAGTTGGCCCGCCGGTTTGATTCTCGGTGGTGCATTGGGGTGGGTGCTCGACGACCGTATGAAGCTCGATTGGAAGTTACAGTTGTCGCTTTACCTCATCCCGACGGTGATTTACGGCGTGATGTTCTTGGGACAGAGTTTCCCGAAATCCGAAGCGTCTCAAAAAGGATTGAAGCTCGGCGAGATGTTCAAGGACGTCGGCATCCTAGGCGGTTTGATTGTCTGCTATCTGCTGTCGATGTTCCTCGGCGACGTGCTCAAGCCGCTGATGGGTGATGACAACGCCAAGATGGCTGGCTACGCGGTCGGCGGCGTGCTGCTCGTCGGAGTTGGCGTGCTGACGAACTTCTCTCTCGGCTCAGTGCTGCTGTTCGTGCTGTTTCTCACTCACGCTTTGGTTGGTGCGGTGGAACTCGGAACCGATGGTTGGATTCAGAACATCACCGGCAACATTCTCTCGTCCGAGCAGGGTAAGATTCTGTTCGTGTTTACGTCGGCGTTGATGTTTGCATTGCGATTCTGTGCGGACTTCATTGAGAAGAAGCTCGGCTTGTCGCCGATCGGCATTCTGGTGGTTTGTGCCATCCTGGCCTGCATTGGCTTGAATCTGACGGCCGGTATCACATCGTTTGCCGGGGCGTTGGTCGCGTTGACCGTTTACGGCATCGGTAAAACATTCTTCTGGCCGACGATGTTGGCTGTTGCCTCTGACCGTTTCCCACGTACGGGAGCAATCGCAATCAGCATCATGGGTGGTATCGGCATGATGTCGGCAGGTTTGATCGGCTCACCAGGACTCGGGTATGCGAAAGATCGCTTCGCTGGCGAAGCACTGAAGAAGTCGAACGCCGTCGCATTTGAAAGCTACAAGGCTGATAAGCCGAGCAAGTTCCTCGTCTTTGAAGATGCGATTGGTTTGAACGGCAAGAAGCTGGGCGAAGCTCAGGAGAAGCTCAACAAGGCTCGCGAAACTGCAGAAGGTGAAGCGGCACGAGCGACGCTCTCCACCGAAGAATTGAACGTCGTCGATGCCAGCATCGCTGGTGACCGCAAGACGCTTGTCGCCGACTCGTTTATCCCAGCGACGATGGCGACGATTTACATTCTGCTGCTGATCTACTTCAAGACGATCGGCGGCTATAAGCCGGTGACGATTGCTGACGATGTTGGCCAAGGAAATGCTGGCTAATAACGGCTCGTTTGATAGTTTTGTTTTCACAACACAGACCCCGCCTCACCAGCGGGGTTTTGTTTGATACAGCGATTAACGGAGATGGCTCATGTCTCACACAACTCGTCGCCAATTTCTGACCCAAACAACAAGCGGTGTAGCCGCCACTTTTGCCGCTCCGTGGATCATTCCGAGTTCAGCATTTGGTGCGAACGAGCGGATCGTGACCGGTCACATTGGGGTTGGAGGGCAAGGGGGAGGCAATCTCGGTGCGTT
>CAIJTL010001616.1 GCA_903823545.1 uncultured Planctomycetaceae bacterium | reverse complement strand
GTCGACGCGAATGGATCGCTTCCCGCTGCAGCGATTGTTGACCAGACAACATTCAGAATCCTTGGAATGGCGAGCGTCGATGCCGACAACAAGAATAGTCCACACGCCTTGGCGACCGGACCGATTCGCCCGAACATTCGGAGCAGCGTTATGAGTGCCAACGCCGAACCAAACATGACGGCGAATCCCGTCTGAGCGGGCAGTGACGTTCCGCAACTCAACCAGAACTGAGCTGTGCCTGACATAAGCGCCAGGCCACAAAACAGGCCGGTCAGTCCATTCCAACAGAGCGATTTCAGCATGGGCATCCTTGCCATTGATCGAATTCTCACTCGCCGTATTGAAAAATGGCGAGTCAGAAAAACCTTGCGAAATTGGTTGTCAGGCTTGTAATCCAACTCCGAAATCAGCGGCAAGTCCAGATACCAAAGCAGCCTACGTCTTTGCCCCATCAATCAAAACCGACTGATGTTGTGAACTCGCCAAGCCCCGCACGATGGCAAGAAAAAACGGCTCCCGTTAACTTGCCGCCTCGCTCGAAGTCGGGGGCGAGCCGCAGAAAAATGACCCGACTCACTCTCTTCACTGAACCGCATTGAGGTTTGTCACGAATGGCTACGAGCTACTTTTCCGGCGTTCCAAATCGCATCTCTTATGACCCGAAAGCTAAAAAGGGTGCGTTGGCATTCAAGCAGTACAACGCCGATGAAGTAGTCGAAGGCCGCAGCATGCGGGACTGGTTGCGATTCAGCGTTTGCTACTGGCACACGTTTCGCGGCACCGGCTCTGACCCGTTTGGCCCCGGAACAATGGTCCGCCCTTGGGATGACGGCAGCGACTCCGTCGGCAACGCGTTGAAGCGAGTTGATGTCGCGTTTGATTTCATCGATCGGCTGGGTGCTCCTTACTACTGCTTCCACGATCGCGATGTCGCACCTGAGGGGGCCACGCTTGCTGAATCAAACAAGAATTTTGACACAATCGCGGCGAAGCTGAAAGAGGCTCAAGCACGCACCGGCATCAAGTTGCTCTGGGGAACGGCAAACTTGTTCTCGAACCCGCGCTTCATGCACGGTGCTTCGACAAGCTGCAACGCGGACGTCTTCGCTTACTCGGCCGCTCAAGTGAAGAAGGCGATCGAAGTCACGAACGAACTCGGCGGCGAGAACTACGTGTTCTGGGGCGGTCGTGAAGGCTACATGAATCTGTTCAACACAGACATGAAGCGCGAACTTGACCATCTTGCAAAGTTCATGCACATGGCTCACGAACACGCCAAGAACATCGGCTTTAAAGGTCAGTTCTTGTTTGAACCAAAGCCGAAAGAGCCAACGAAGCATCAATACGATTACGACGCGGCAGCCTGCTTGAACTTCGTTCGTGCGAACGGTCTTGAGGGGATCGTGAAGCTGAATATCGAGACGAATCACGCGACGCTTGCCGGTCACACGATGATGCACGAACTCGAATACTCTTCGATTCAAGGAGCACTCGGCAGCATCGACGCCAACACGGGTGACTTGCTGCTCGGCTGGGACACCGATCAATTCCCAACCGACATCTACCTCACGACACAGTGCATGTTGGTCATCATGAAACAAGGTGGCCTCGCTCCCGGCGGAGTCAACTTCGACGCGAAGGTTCGCCGTGAATCGTTCGATCCGATTGACTTGTTCCACGCACACATCGGTGGCATGGACGCATTTGCTCGCGGCCTGAAGATCGCCGCTGCGATGCGAAAAGACCGTGTCTTTGAAGAGATCGTTTCAAACCGCTACCGCAGCTACGACAGCGGCATCGGCCAGAAAATTGATCAAGGCAAAACAAACTTCGCGGAACTCGAAGCCTACATTTTGGCCAAGGGGAACCCAGATCCGAACGAATCTGGCCGTCAAGAACAAATCGAAAACATCATCAACGAGTACCTGTAACGAGTGCGGATGAGAGAAGGTGGATTGCTGAATGAGTGGTCCGCCCTCCGCCCTCCCCCTCCGGAGCCTTCCCGTGTCTGCTGGACCCGATTTTTCCAAATCAGAACTCATCCCCGTTATCGCTCAAGATGTGACGACAGGTGAAGTCTTGATGTTGGCCTACATGAATCAAACGGCTTATCAGGAAACTCTGCAGACTGGCCGAGTGGTTTACTTCAGCCGAAGCCGCCAAAAGTTGTGGCGTAAAGGCGAGGAAAGCGGAAACGTCCAAGAGTTGAAGGAGATCTTCTTCGACTGCGATGCAGATACGCTCTTGGTTAAAGTCAACCAAATTGGCGGAGCCGCTTGCCACGAAGGCTACAAAAGCTGCTTCTTCCGCCGTATTGATCCAAAGACCGGCGAAGTTGCAGTCATCGGCGATCGAGTCTTCGATCCGAAGGCGGTTTACAAGAAATAGAATGCTTCAACGCTAAGGCGCAAAGAACGCGAAGGATTACAAAGTAGCCTGAAGCCGGTATCACGCGTCGGTGGTCCGTTTTTTTCTGCTTAGCGTCTTTTGCACCTTTGTATTGAAAATTCATTGAGAGGGTTTCATGTCGGACGGCGTTCAAAAAACACTCAAACTTGGTATCCCCGCTGGTAGCCTGCAAGAGGCGACCGCAGCGCTGTTTCAACGAGCGGGTTACAACATCAAGTTTCAATCGCGGTCGTATTACCCATCAATCGACGATCCAGAAATTGAGTGTATGTTGATTCGCGCTCAAGAGATGGCCCGGTATGTCGAAGAGGGTGTCATTGACGCGGGGATTACCGGCTACGACTGGATTCAAGAAACGAACGCAGACATCCACGAAATCTGCGAATTGATGTTTTCCAAAGTGAGCCGAGCACCGGTTCGTTGGGTGTTGTGCGTCCCAAACGATTCGCCAATTCAAACGGTGAAAGACTTGCAGGGAAAGCGAATCTCGACCGAGGTCGTTGGCCTAACGACTCGCTACTTGGCCAAACACGGAGTCACTGCAAAGATCGAATTCAGTTGGGGCGC
>CAIJTL010001615.1 GCA_903823545.1 uncultured Planctomycetaceae bacterium | reverse complement strand
AGCCTGAGCCATTGGATTCGTCATCGTCAGCGCCTGAATTCTATCCAGCCATCTTCTTCGCTTGTTCTTCGGCTTCCTCGACGGCTCCGACGTACATGAAGGCGGCTTCTGGGAGGTGGTCCCATTTGCCGGCGCAGATTTCCTCAAAGCTGCGGATCGTGTCGGCCAGCGGGGTGATCTTGCCCGGTTTGCCGGTGAAGACTTCGGCCACTAGGAACGGTTGCGACAGGAAGCGTTCGAGACGGCGAGCGCGATGCACGACCTCTTTGTCTTCGATGCTCAGTTCGTCAACGCCCAGGATGGCGATGATGTCTTGCAGTTCGCGGTAGCGCTGCAGGATGCGTTGCACGCTGCGAGCCACTGCGTAGTGACGCTCACCAACGATCTGCGGGTCGAGGATTCGGGATGACGAGGCCAGCGGATCTACGGCGGGGTAGATCCCTTTCTCGGTAATCTTGCGTTCGAGGTAGAGGAAGGCGTCCAGGTGTCCGAACGCGGTCGCGGGAGCGGGGTCGGTCGCGTCGTCGGCGGGGACGTACACGGCTTGCACCGACGTGATGGCTCCGTTCTTCGTGGAGGTGATCCGTTCTTGCAATTCACCCAGTTCGGTGCCGAGCGTCGGTTGATAACCTACGGCGGACGGCATACGGCCGAGCAACGCGGACACTTCCGAACCAGCTTGTGAGAACCGGAAGATGTTGTCTACGAACAGCAGGGTGTCGGCACCGGTCGAGTCGCGGAACCATTCGGCCATTGTCAGTGCGGACAACGCCACGCGGAGACGTGCTCCGGGCGGCTCGTTCATCTGGCCGAACACCATCGCGGTTTGCTCGATGACCGAGCGACCGGTGTTGCCGATCTTGGTCTCCTGCATTTCCAGCCAGAGATCGTTCCCTTCGCGAGTTCGTTCACCGACCCCCGCGAACACCGAGTAACCGCCGTGAGCGGATGCGATACGAGCGATGAGTTCGGTGAGAATAACCGTCTTGCCGAGACCGGCACCGCCGAACAGACCAGCCTTACCACCGCGGACGAACGGCGTCAGCAGATCGATCACCTTGATACCCGTCTCGAACAGTTCGGTCTTCGAACTGAGATTCTCCAGCAGCGGAGCATGACGGTGAATCGCCCATCGCTCGTCGGTCACCACCGGACCACGGCCGTCGATTTCGTCACCGAGCACGTTGAAGACTCGGCCGAGCGTCCCCTTGCCGACCGGCACGCTTACCGGAGCACCGGTGTCGAGCACGTCCATACCGCGCGTCATGCCGTCCGTCGTGCCGAGTGCCACGCAACGAACTCGGCTGCCGCCGAGATGTTGTTGCACCTCACCGGTGACTTTGACGTGCGTCCCTTTGACGGTGGCGTCGACCTTCAACGCATTGTAAATATCCGGCAGGTGGCCTTCCGCAAATTCGGCATCGAACGTCGACCCGATGACCTGCGTAACTCGACCAATGTTTGTGGCTGCGACCATTTGTTTTGTCTCTTCTTTCAAATCTTTTGGAACACTAATCCCCACTAATCTTCGCTCATCCAGTCAATGCAGATGAGCGTCGATTAGCGTTCCGACTTGTCTTCTTACGCTTCCAGCGCCGCGGCACCGCCGATGATTTCGGACAGCTCCGAAGTGATCTGCGATTGGCGGGCTCGGTTGTATTGCATAGAGAGCGATTTAATCATGTCGCCGGCGTTCTCGGTGGCGGCTTTCATGGCGACTCGGCGAGCGATCTGTTCGCTGACTGCGGCGTCGAGGAAGCACTTGAAGAGCCGAGCTTTGAACGCTGCCGGAACGATCTCTTCGAGAATCTCTCCGGCGGACGGCAGGAATTCGTAATCGATCTTTTTCTCAGTAGACGTCGAGCCAGTCGCTCCGCCGAGGCTGCCGATCGGCAACAGCGTTTCGACGACTGGACGTTGCCGAGACGCGCTCTCGAACTTTGTGTAGACGATGTCCAGTCGGTCGAGTTTTCCGGAGCAATACAGCTCGATGTAGCGGTTGGCGATTGCTTCGACTTCGTCGAAGCTCGGCTTGTCTTCAAAGTTCGTGAATTGTTCGGTGACGTCGATTTGTTGGTACTTCAAGAACGCCAAGCCTCGACGACCGGAGCATTCGACGCTGAGGTTCAAGCTCCCCTTCAATTCTTTCTGCCGAGCTAACGCCGGTCGCAGCACGGCGCCGTTATAGCCGCCGCATAAGCCGCGATTAGACGTCAGGATCAGAAGGATGCCGTTGGTCTGCGTCTCGTGAGCCTTCAGTAGCGGATGCGTGAAGGTCAGATTCGTGGCCGAGAGGTCGGCGACAATCTCGGAGATCTTCTTGGTATACGCAGCAGCCTCGGTCGCTCGGTCCATCGCCTTTTTGAAGCGAGCCGTTGCGATTAATTCCATCGTCTTGGTGATTTTGCGAATGTTCTTGACCGCCTTGAGGCGTTTCACAATCGCGCGTGCTTTGGCCATGACTCACCTACGGTGGAAATCCGAATTCCGAAACCCGAAATCCGGAGAAAACTCAAATACGAAACCTTCAACGATCACCCATTGTCACCGACTTCCAACCGCCCGATTCGGAATTCACGGTTCCGTTGAATTTCGGGCTGCGGAATTCGGACTTATTTCTTCCCTGCCGCGTACTGCTTCTTGAATTCTTCCAGCGCCGCCTTCAGGCCGTTCTCGACGTCCGCGGACAGCTCCGCAGTTTGAATGAGCTTGTCGCGGACTTCAGATTTTTGCTCGCGCATGAACGTGAGCAATTCCTTTTCGGCAGCCGCGACTTTGGCTCGCGGGACGTCGTCGAAGTAGCCCTTCGTGCCGGCGTAGATGCTGATAACCTGGTCGGCGAAGTGCAGCGGGCCGAACTGAGACTGCTTGAGCAGTTCGACCATGACGTAGCCTCGGTCGAGTTGCCGTTGCGTGGCCTTGTCCAATTCGGTGCCGAGCGCGGCGAACGCTTCCAATTCGCGGAACGCGGCGAGGTCCAGTCGCAACGAGCCGGCGATTTTCTTCATCGCCTTTGTCTGGGCGTTACCACCCACGCGGCTGACCGAGATACCGACGTTGATGGCGGGGCGAATACCGGCCAGGAACAACGATGGTTCCAGGTAAATCTGACCGTCAGTGATCGAGATCACGTTGGTCGGGATGTACGCCGAAACTTCACCGTCGAGTGTTTCGATGATCGGTAACGCCGTCAACGAACCACCGCCGAGCTCATCGCTCAGCTTGGCCGAACGTTCGAGCAGGCGGCTGTGACAGTAAAACACGTCGCCTGGATACGCCTCGCGACCGGGCGGACGTCGCACCAGCAGCGACAACTGGCGATACGCCTGAGCTTGCCGCGTCAGATCGTCGTACACGACCAGCGTGTGACCGCCGTTGTAGGTGAAGTGTTCGGCCATTGCGCAGCCGGCATACGGAGCGATGTACTGCATCGGAGCGGGATCGGAAGCGGTGGACGATACGATAATCGTGTAGTCCATCGCGCCGTGCTCTTTGAGTTTTTCATAGACGGCCGCGACGTTCGACGCTCGCTGTCCGCACGCGACGTAAACGCAGATGACGCCGCTTCCCTTTTGATTGATGATCGTGTCGATCGCGACGGCGGTCTTGCCGGTCTTGCGGTCGCCGATGATCAGTTCGCGCTGACCGCGTCCGACCGGGGTCATCGAGTCGATGGCCTTGATACCGGTCTGCAACGGCTGCTTAACCGGCTGACGTCCGGCGATACCTGGAGCCGCATATTCCAGCGGTCGCGTGGCGGTCGCGAGGATCGGCCCTTTGCCGTCCAGCGGATTGCCCAGCGGATCGACGACTCGGCCGACGAGTGCATCGCCGACGGGAACCGACAGCAACGCGCCGGTGGTGCGAACCTCGTCCCCTTCGGCGATCTTCAAATAGTCACCGAGGACGATGATGCCGACAGAGTTTTCTTCAAGGTTGAAGACCTGTCCGCGAATGCCGCCAGGGAACTCGACCATTTCGCCAGACATAGCCGACGAAAGGCCGTAGCACCGAGCGATGCCGTCACCCACTTCGAGCACACGACCGACTTCGGCTGTTTCAATCTGGCCGCGAAAGTCCTCAATCTCCTTCTGGATGACTGAAGCGATTTCGTCCGGTTTGAATTTCATGGAGGCTCCTCTCGCGCAAGCGGGCATTAAGCTGTTTCAGCCGAGTCCGCAGCGAACTGTCGTAAACGGTATCGTCCACGCGGATGACCATACCGCCAATTAGCGATGGGTCGGTTTCCGCTTCTAGAATTGGGTCAAATGCGAACGTCGATTTCAGTTGATCGCTAATCGCTTGCCGAGACTCATCAGACAAAGGCTTGGCTGTTTTGACAGAGACTCGCTTGCGACCAGTCGATCGTTCGTACTGAACTCGAGCAGCATGCAAAATACTCGGCAACAGATCGAGGCGATCATGTCGCGCTAACACCTTCAAAAAACTGGTGAAGAACTCGGAACCACGTCCTGCAATAACTCGCTCAATTAATTTGAGTTTGTCATCGCGATTGATCGTTGGTGAAACCAACAACCGCTCGAATTCCTCATTCTTCGCCAACACGTCATCAACGAATGATTGCCCCTCTTCAAGAGCATCGTCGATCCCAACGGTAGTCTTCGCCGAGTCGAGAAACGCAGTGGCATATACCCGCGCGATTTGAATCGCACTGGGATCTTCCAGGACGCTCGCGATCTTCTTTTTCACCGGCTCAGACATGGCACCCTCGTAGGTCAACCGCTTCAGGCTGACTCGAACGGCAGCAATCGCCCAAAGACGACTGTGATCGAAAACATTTTTGAACTACGGCGACGAGACTCACCGCTCGACGACCCTACTAAGGGGCGGTCTGCACTAAGTCTTTGATCCCATTTGATTCAGCGCGTCTTGCACAAGGCGATTTTGATCGTCGCTCGATAACGCGCGTCCAAGGACGTTTTCGGTCGCGCCGATCACATTGGACGAAACGAAATCAAACAACTCTTTAATCGCCACATCGCGTGCGTGCTCGATATCCTCAACCGCTCGTTTACGAGTGGCTTCGGCTTCTCGGTTTGCAGTAGCAACGATGTCTTGCTTGGTGTGTTCGGCATCTCGGCGCGCTTCGGCCAATATGGCCTTAACCTCGTCCTGCACTTGCTCGAGTTTCTTCGCGTGATTAGCCAGCATGACTTCAGCTTTTTTCTGAGCCGCTTCGGCATCAGCAAGCTGCTGTTTCATTTTCCCTTCCCGGGCATCCAAACCTTGAATCAACGGCCCCCAAGCCGCTTTCTTCAAAACGAGAATGTAGACAACGAAAGTTACTAGCGACCAAATCGCCAAGTCACCTTTGAAGTCCAGCGGAGCCCCAGGAGCTGCATGTGATTCGCCGTGAGCTGCTTCGGAAGCGGAGGCTGGAGAGGTGAGATCAGACTGTCCTAAAAACAGTCCCAACACAACTAGGCAAAGGCCAATCAGCTTGTGCATCAACGCACCTCAAACAAATCAGATCACTATGAAACGCAAACAGACGGAACAGACTGGTTCCAGACTGCACGACCAAGCATTGCTTAACGCAATGACAACACAACTAGTTGCCGACGGCGAACGGTCCGCCGTGAATAATGCAGACGATCAACGCAAAGAACGTTGCACCTTCAACGAGAGCAGCAGCAATGATCATGGCGGTCTGGATGTTGCCAGCCACTTCCGGCTGACGAGCCATGCTCTCCAAGGCCGACGAGCCAATCCGACCAATGCCGTATCCGGCACCCATGATCGTCAAGGCTGCAGCAATGGCGCCGGCGCCACCTTGCAGAAGCACGAACGAGGGACTGCCGCCATCGGCCGCGAACGCTGAGACCGACATCGCCACCAAGGCCGCAACGGCCACCGAGAGAACTTGAATCGCCTTCGTCACTTTAACTTCTCCTCTGAAACTAGGTTGCCGGGGGGGCACGCCCCGCGTCGCCAATGAACCGATACACTCGTAGCCCTGCCTTCAGGCGGACCAATCTTTCCACACACCACTAAAAACCGAACACAAGTCGTCGGGGCGAATTGTGCTTAGTGCGGATGCACTGCCGAGCTGATAAACAGCGTGGCCAAAAACGAAAAAATATAGGCTTGCAGGAACGCCACAAAGAGTTCCAGCATGCCAACTCCAACTTGGGCAAGAACACTCGAAGGAGCAACAATATAAAACAATCCGGTGTCCACAATGCCTGGCATTGCGATGAAGCCAAGGAAAACAGCAATAACAGTGTGTCCGGCCATAATGTTTGCAAAAAGTCGAACAGCCAACACGCCGTGCTTGATGAACAGGCCAAGGAGCTCGATGCACCAAATCATTGGAATCAAGAGGGGCTTCAGCGCTCCCGGAACATCCATCGAAGGACAGAGCGCCTTCAGGAACCCACCAAATCCCAGCTCTTTTGAGCCAAAAGCCACCACCGCACCAAACACCGTTACCGCCAATGCACCGGTGACATTGATTTCCCCTGTCGCCGATCCGAGCCAGGGAATCGCCCCCAGCAGATTGCAGATCAAGACGTAAAAGAAGCAACTCCAGATGAAAGGCAAATATTGATCTGCAGGGTGAGCATGGATAGCTGTAGGTGTCGCATGTGAATGGCCATGATCACCGTGGCCGGGCCCATGATCGTCGTGGCCATGATGTCCATCGCCAATCGTTGGGCGAACGACATTATCGCGAAGATAAATTGCCAGCGTTTCCCAAAAATTCCACCATCGACCAGAAACCGCTTTGCCGCCCTGGACCCGCTTAGCCAGCCCAGTTGCGATCAAGTAAACGATTCCGGCAGCGACCAACTGCAGAACCATAAACTTGGTCAACTGGAATGGACCAATCAACGGCAAGTGAATTTCGCCTCCAAGGAATTGCGGTACCTCGAAGTACGGGAAATCACGAACGTGATGGAAAGTATCTGAGTGGCCTGACATCGGGCCGAGCTCCGTACGGGGTGCGCGACGATTTGGTTGCAAAAATCACAGCCCCGAATGGGGTGCGACAAACAAAACTAACTCACGACGGCGACATCTGGTTTCGACCCGTCGCTCGCAGCCTCCGTTTCAAGGGAGCCTACAATCAATAGAGTCTCAATTAGTAACGTCACCGAATAAAACACAACAAGCCAACTCAAAAACTGCCGCAAACCTAGATCTGCGCGAATCTCGTGCAGCAACAGCGTTGCTGCTAGTACCGCAAACATTCTCAGGCCAGAGCCAGCCAAAAAGGCAAAAGCCTTGTTTTGAGCGAATCCCAAAAACGGAATCACCAGAAACAAAACGCAGCCAGGAAGAGTGCAGAGAAAAGCTGAGTATGTCAGCCCTTCCAGGCCAAGCCCCCCAGCCACCCAGTATGCCGGCCCCGCAAGAATCACCCACAAGAAAACTGCACTCGCCGCGAGCACCCCGCAGCGATGTATTGGCGATTTTGGTGCAAGAATCGAATTCATTGTACTGAAGGACCAGAGTTATCGTCAGTCCGCCTCTTTGCCTTGAGGCGGCTCAGTTCGTCCAGGATCGTATATTTCCGAGGGTGATTGTCGACTTGGTGAAATTGTCGGCGGTTTTGGGAATGACATTTTTTTGACCATTTGAGTGAAGCTCAAAGCAGCCGTCGCCAATCCAACTCCAGTACCAACGAGCAATAACCAAGGGGGGCATCCCCACTTTTTATCTAACCAGTAACCAGCTCCAGCAGGCAGCGCCATTTCAAGAGCGATGGCAGTGATTTGATGCACCCACCGCGACGCAATAACCATTGGTGATTCGCAATCCTGGTTTAGTTTAGACATAACTGCCCCAGGTAGCCTGCAAAGGATCGAAAGAATAGGGCTGGCCCAAGTCACCGGCAAGCGATGAGCGAACATCTTCGTCAGGATTTCTTAAGCCCTGGACCAATCCGTTCTCATGTGTGGGAAGTTGCTTGTGAAGCGTTAAAGGTTTGGCTCGGCGTTTATCTTGGTGTGAGAAGTAATTGTTAACGTGTAATTACCGTCGGTTCTTTGATTCCTCTCCATCGCCTTGTTCTCGTCGTTTTCCCAGTTGATATAGTTCCTCCATTTGTTGGAGGGACGCGTCTCGGATACTTCGGCCGTGGGATTTGAGTTGGTCCTCAATGTAGCGGACTCTTCGCTCAAATTTTGCTGTGCTGCGGCGGAGGGCTTCCTCAGGATTGATTTTCCAGCGTCGAGCCAAGTTGGCTACAACAAATAGCACATCGCCAAATTCACCTTCGATCCGGTCTCGTAATTGTGCATCATTGATCGCCTCATCGGGGACCGGAGCCATATCAACGGACGCCGGGATATTGGGAATGTCTCCGTTCGGGAACAACTCTTGTGCGAGTTCGGCGATCTCCTCTTTGAGCTTGTCAAATAGCATGGCTCGATGTGGGAAATCGTAGCCGACTCGAGCTGCCTTTTCGGCAACTCGCGAGCATCGCGCGAGGGCCGGTAGCGCAGCGGGAAGCCCGTCAAAGATCGACTCTCGTTGTTTCTCTTTCTGCTTCTGGCGATCCCAGTTGCGAAGCACATCTTCCGCCGTGTGAGCCGTCTTCGTATCGAAGACGTGTGGATGTCGGTCGATCATCTTTTGAGTGATGGCATCAAGTACTTGCAGAATGTCGAATCGTCCTTCATCACGGCCAATCTGTGCGTCGAGGACAACTTGCAAGAGCACATCGCCGAGTTCTTCCGTAATTGCGGTGTCGTCTTTTGAGTCGATCGCCTCAAGCAGTTCATAAGTCTCTTCAAGCGTGAATGGCTTGATCGTCTCCAATGTTTGCTGTCTATCCCATGGGCAGCCAGTTGGTGAGCGGAGTTTGGCGATTACCTCGCAAAATTTCGCGAAGGCAGTTCCGACTGTGTGGGGGTCTGGTGGCGTGCCAAACTTTGATGAGTCAACAGTTGAAGGCATGAATGGCTCTTTCGGCAAACGAATCTGAGCAAACAGTGTATCCGAGATCGTAGCAGTGAGGCGAAACAGGGCGGCATCTCTACGAGAAACTGCAGGGCGGTCAAGCAGTCAAAACGTAGTCCTGCCACTCTCTTGCTGGAATGCCGAAATTCCTCGATTGCATAAGCCGTTGAAGTCGTCATGCGGGGCGCGAGCTAACGAAGGTGAATGATCTCGCATTGTGCTTCTCCTACCTTTTTCGCCGGGCAGTCGTAGAATCGCCTGCAACACGAAGCGAGGCTTCTTATGTGGTATTACCTCTTTTTCTACGGCGCATTTGGTTGGCTGGCGTTGCTTCTGGTTCTTGGTCTTGTGGTTGCCTTGATTGCCTGTTGGTGTTGCGGAGTCAGCTTAGATTCATTGGCAACGTGGGGCGAAGAGAAGACGACGTTGATTTGCTTTCATTGCGGTCATGAAACGGCAGCGAATCGCAAGGTCTGCGAAAATTGTAACGGCGAACTGCAATAGGTTTGCTTTAACCTCTGGTCCGTTGTCGTCCAGGCCTGTGGATCATTTGGGCAAAACCATGCAACTGGTGAGTTTGGCGTCAGGGATTCAATTCAACGCCGCAGCGCGAACGTGGAAGCAAACATTATGGCCGTTGGATTCAGTTTCGTGGCGTTGATCTTCCTTGGGCTCATCGGCATTGTCGCCTGTGTTGTTTCGTGGCGTGGTGTTGCGGCGCTGATAGGTTTGTTCAAGGGAATGCAAACCGGACACGCAACGTTAAATTGTCCACACTGTGGAAAGGAAACCGTTCCGACAAATGGCCGCTGCACCTCGTGCGGTTCTGAGTTGTAAGGTCCGTGCGATATGCCGAGTTTGACCGTTGAAAATTACCTCAAAGCGATTTGGCAGATTTCCGCTGTTTCGGATTCCGAATCCGTCACCACGGGAAAATTAGCGCAGACCTTGAAGGTCTCTCCTGGAACTGTCACGAGCATGCAGAAGGCGCTGGCGGAGGCGGGGCTTGCGACGTATCGGCCGTATGAAGGTGTCAGTCTCACCGAAGCGGGACGAACTCTGGCGCTGCGAATGTTACGCAGGCACCGATTGATTGAACTGTTTCTCGTGCGGACGCTCGGGCTGACCTGGGATCAAGTGCATGAAGAGGCGGAGCACATGGAGCATGCGGTGAGTGATTTCTTGATCGATCGGATCGATGATTATTTGGAGAACCCGTTGTGTGACCCACATGGAGATCCAATTCCCGCAGCGAACGGCGACCTTCGCACGAATGGCGAAGCCAGCCGGCCACTCAGTGATGTCCCCGTTGGTTCGAGCGTGCGGCTCGCTCGCGTGCTTCACCAAGACCCCGATTTCTTGCGATATCTCTCCGACGCAGACTTAGCAATCGGAGTCACTGGGCTCGTTGAACAGGCCAACGAGGCGGCTGGCCTCGTCGTTTTGCGCCGCGGCGAACGTTCTGTGGCGATGGGGCGTGCCGCCGCTGAGCAGCTTTTGGTCGTGCTCGTCGATGATGTGAAACCTTGATACTGGATTCGCTCGAACGTTGATAACTGTTTCGGACTGAGTCCGTGGGGATTGCAAATGGATTCCCCGCCAGTACGCTTTCGATGCAATTTGGCTGTTCGAGCGTATGAACTCTGATCACGAATAGCCGCCCCTCCATTGTTGCTGTTGTGTTTCAGGATTTGTCCCGCATGACCTCTGATCCCACCACGAATTCCGTCGATCCATTCGTTGCCGCTCCACTCAATGCTGATGCTGGTGCAGGCGTCCCACAAACAACCGAGGCCGGAGTCACCGAGCCATCGACGACGGCAGAAACCGGTCGTCGTGTCACGCTGAATCCAACCGGCGCCGACTTAAGAGCGGTTGCATCGGTGGATGTGGTGAAGATGGATCGAGACATTGATGCTGAGGCTGAACGCGAAGCTCGTCGGGCACGCGACATTGCTGCGTCAATTCCGCATGGGAGTGTTGAAGTCCCGCTCGGCGAGAACCTGGACATTGACCTAGAGGCAGAGATCAACGCCGCGTTATCGGGGAGCGCTGCAACTCCACCGAGTGCGGCCATCGCTAAGACGGCGGCTGCCGCTGATAGTTCGGAAGAAGAGGCGCTGGAGCAAGGTAAGCGAATCAAGGGAAAAGTCGCGCTAATTCATGGCGAAGACGTGTTTCTCGATCTCGGCTTCCGCTCGCAAGGTGTCCTTCCGACGAAACAGTATGAAGGGAAAGAGCTCCCAGCGGTCGGGACCGAAATTGAAGTGATGGTTCAAAAGGTTTCCCCGAACGAAGGCTTGATTCACGTCAGCCTGCCGAGCGGCAAGCAGCGAGTCTCAGGCAATTGGGACGAAGTTCAAGCTGGCATGGTTGTTGACTGTGTCGTGACAAAGACAAACAAAGGTGGGCTTGAAGTGACCGTTGGATCGCTGCGTGGCTTCATGCCGGCCGGTCAGGTTGATGTTCGATTTGTTGAGAGCTTGGATGCATACGTCGGCCAAAAACTCCGCGTGCAAATTACTGAAGCGAACAAAGGCAAACGTAATCTCATTGTCAGCCGCAAGGCGATTCTCGAAGAAGAACGACAAGCGGCCCACGAGAAAATCCTCGCGACACTTGAGGTCGGCAACACGCTTGATGGCACTGTGAAGTCTGTGAAGGATTACGGCGCGTTCGTCGACCTTGGCGGCGTGGACGGCTTCCTGCACATCGGCCAGATTAGTTGGCAGCACATCAAGCATCCGAAAGAAATGCTCGCCGAAGGACAGGCGGTGCAAGTTAAGGTTATCTCGATCAGCGAAGACAAGCAGAAGATCGGGCTGAGCCTCAAACAGCTCAGTATCAGTCCGTGGGAGCAGGCCGCGACAAAATACTTCCAGGGCCAAAGCGTCAATGGCAAGGTGACTCGGCTCACCGACTTCGGAGCGTTTGTTGAATTGGAGCCAGGCGTCGAGGGAATGGTCCACATCAGCGAACTCGACCACAAGCGAATTAGTCGCGTGGCCGATGTCGTCGCAGTGGGGCAATCGTTGGAACTTCAAGTTCGCGAAGTTGACCCACTCAAGCGTCGAATCAGTCTTTCACTGAAGGCACTGAAGGCGAAGCCCGAAGCACCGAAACCAGAAATTGCCGAGGAAGAAGCTCCGGCGGCACCGCCACCACCTCGTCGTAAGACACCACTCAAGGGTGGAAAAGAAGTCGACCCACGCCGAGGCGGCGGCCTCTTCGGTAACCCCGGCGATTTTCGGTAAGCGTCTTCAAGACAATCGCGACGCGCCAGCGAGTGGTCGAAACTCACAATCGAATTCGACGACACGCTGGCGCGTCGTGCTTTTCTGAAGTCACCTCCAGGAGAGCGGCGTATGCTTCGCCCACTTGGCAAGACAAACGTGAGAGTCACGCCACTCGGAATGGGATGCTGGCCGATCACCGGGATCACCAGCATCGACGTCAACGAGTCGGACAGCTTGGCCACGTTAAAGAGCGCGTTTGATTCTGGGATCAACTTCTTCGACACCGCTTATTGCTACGGCTTTGAGGGAGAGAGCGAGCAGATGATTGCTCGCGTGTTGGGAAGCGATCGCGACAAAATCGTGCTCGCCACCAAAGGGGGCATTCATTGGGAATCGGGCAAGCAGGCTCGCTGCGGTCGCCCCGATACATTGCGCCGTGAATGTGACGAAAGTTTGCGTCGCCTCAAGATAGATCGGGTCGAGCTGTACTACTTGCATGCTCCCGATCCGAACGTCCCTATCGCAGAGTCCGCCGGCGCCATTGGCGAACTTATTCAGCAGGGCAAGGTTCTGAGTGCTGGCTTATCGAACGCGAGTGTCGAGCAACTTGCTGCGTTTCACGAAGCGTGCCCCCTTGCTGCTTATCAACCGCACTTCAACATGCTGCAACGCGAGATCGAAGATTCACAGTTGCCGTGGTGCGTCGAACACGGAGTGTCGGTCATCGTTTATTGGCCCCTCATGAAGGGCTTGCTAGCCGGTCATCTGCCACGTGATTACGTCTTCGATCCCAAAGACGGTCGCCGCAAATACCCGATGTTTTCCGGTGACGAATGGCAAAAGAACCAAGACTTCTTGGACCATCTTCGCGAGCTTGCGGCAAAAATCGATAAACCGGTCTCACAGATTGTGCTCAACTGGACCATCCAGCGAGCAGGCATCACTTCCGCCCTTTGCGGCGCCAAACGCCCGCACCAAATTCAACAAAATGCCGAGGCCATGTCTTGGTCGCTCACCGCCGACCAAATCGCTCACATCAACGCAGCCATTGCTGCCCGTGGCCCAATCATTTCCAAAGCTGCAGTGACGTAGAAGCGAAAGCGGTTCGCGATTCAAAGATCATTGGCTTAACTGGCGTTGCGTGACGCTTGGCCGTTGAGGCGTCGCTTGGGCCATCTGAGCTTCTAGCTCAGCCAACTTCGGCGAGGCGACGGTCCGCGCGAGCACAGCACCCTCGTCCCGATCCAGCCGAGCGTACCACTGCTCCAACTCGGCCTGTTCTTGGTTTGACAACGCCTCGTCACGAGTCAACTTGTCGTGCAACACTCGGTCCTGTTCTTCGCTCGTCATGGTGATTATCGCGGTCGCTATTCAGCACATGACCCCGATCGTGTACCGAGATCAGAGTCCTCGCCGGCCGAGATTCGATACCACCGCCATCGCCTAGCAACAACGGGCAAAAGTGCAAATGCCACCGGGGCGTTTCGCTATTCTCCGAAACCATGCTTTTGGCGATGACCTGCCAAATACTTTGCCATTTGCTCGGAGGGCCTTTTAAGTAGTGCCTGCTTGTTGAGGCCGAAGATTTTTCGTTCCGATTCGGCCAACTTCGGCGAGACAAGCATCTGACCTGACGAGTCAAATGAAATCAGTCCGGTATCGAACAGCGAGTCGAGACTCGCGATCAATGGAAGGCCGTTGTGTGGGTCCAGCCGTTCTTCGTCCGTTGAATCGCGCCAAGGCAAAATGTGTGATGCTTTAATAGCGCAATGTGTTGTCGAACCAGTCACAGCACAACAATTTCCCCATCTGCTGAAAACGTCTGCTCGAAACGGGCCTTGCCCAATCCTCGCATTCGAAAGGACGGACTTTGTCGTCGCTCCGATATCTCGGTGTTCGATTTCATCTATGTCTTCGATCAACGTGCGTTTGACGGGATCGTCCTCGACAGGCGGCGATTCTGTACTGACTGGTGTGACTAATGCTTCTTCAATCGGTGGGGGACCAATTCGTTTCGTGCTAGGTTTGCGCGAGCTAAAGGAAAGGAGTGCGCCCCCCATTTCTTTATCGAATTCGGACTTGATCTTGAGGCACGAACGACACTCAGTGTCACCACCTTTCTCCTTCCCTCGCGGCCAGTATTGTTCTTTGAACTGATCGAGCAAGTCATTCTGCAGAAATAAATCGATGAAATACCCGCGCAGAATTTTGAAGGGAGCACGGTGGCCCTTACTCCTATTCTTTACCACTGAACCGATTTGAAGAGATTCTTTTTCGAGTCCATTTGATGTCGCAAAATACCTCGCCTCTGTTATGGGAAACTTCTTTTTATCGGTCTGAGACATGGGGATTTCCTTTCATTGCGAACTCGATATTGAGGTCTCTCACTCAATCCGATCAATCCCCATCCACTTTCTCAGCACTT
>CAIJTL010001614.1 GCA_903823545.1 uncultured Planctomycetaceae bacterium | reverse complement strand
CGCTCTTCAGTTGGTCGGATTGCAGCATGAAGTATTGCAAGACATTCAACATCGCTTGCAGGCCGAGCGAACCGGGTTGCACAGGGTCTTGGAAGAAGTGGGCTTTGAAGTACCAATTGGCGGGATCGATTTTCTGTTCGGCTCGAATGCGACCTTTGCCCGCTTTGCCTCCCGTCGGCCAAAAGCCGGTGACAGAATCGACCATGCGGAGCATCGGGCCGGGGCCACTTTGGAAAGTCGAGTCTCGTAGATTCCATTGCACGTCAGACGCGCGGCCTCGTTCGGTTCGAGCAGCATCATCAGTCGGCACACCGACTTGATCGGCGAGAGCCTGTTCGGTGAAGAAGCCGAAGGACGTTTCAAACTCACTCACGAGTTGACTGCCCTGATGACAGACCGTCGTGAAGTGCATGATCGAAATGGATCCGAACTGCGAACTGCGTGTGAGTGTGACCTTCGTGCTGAGCGGACCAGAACCGGGAAGCACATCGTGATGCACGGCACCGCGACCATCGAGGTTGCGGAATCGCAAATCGGTTGGCGCGCGAACTGGAACTCCCGTGAAACTGGCGAGCCAGCCGCAAGGTTGCAGATTGACCTCCAACAACACGGAGTACGGCATTCCTGGCCCGCCCGCTTGTTCGTAGTACCAATCGTTCTGAGGCACGTCGTATTCGCAGACGATGCTAGCACCGACTTGAACCTCGCCCGGCTGTCCGTTGATCTCGGTGATCCGCGACATGAAGTGATACGGCGGTCCCGGCAATCGCGGACCTCGACGATGACCGTCGAAGACGCGGTACATCGAACCGAACACGGCAGAAGGTTTGCCCCAAGCGCAAGCCAACAGCGCTTTGTAGTCGCCGCGCACGTCGCCGACAGTCGCGAACTTGCCCGGCGGTGTCGTCAGGCTCATCAGGTCCGGTCGGCTGTGCATCGGCCAATCGGGGATCAGTTGCAGACCGAGTCGCTTGCAGTGGAATGAGTTGATACCGTCAACGATGCAGAGAATCTCCGCGTAGAGCGTCGGCTGTGGGCCGTCTTGCAATTCGTGGACGATCACTTCATAGGTCAACTCTTTCGATTCGGGAATGATCTGGCCGCGACAGGACAGGTTGAACTCTTCATCGCGCACCAGTTCGAATCGCCAGCCGTCGCGGTCCAGCGTGAAGCCTGCCGCTGTGAGATAGAAGGCCATCGCCTGCAAGCAGCCTTCAAACACGAAAGTCCCCGGCATGCAGGGATCGTTCTTAAAGTGACCTTTGAAACCGCAGCGTTCTTCACGAACAGTCGCGCGGGCCTTCAAGTAGCCTCGTCCATTGCGACCTCCGTGGAAGTCGAGTTCAGTCACTTCGTCGAGCAAGCGCTGTGGAGGACTGGTGATCGTCGGCGTCCGCACGTGCGTTCCGACGAGTTTGTGCTGCGATCCGAAGCAACGGACCATGTCTCCGAGGTAGAACGCTTCCAATTGCGAATCGGAATAGCTCGACGCGACATTCGGAACCGGAAGCTTCGTGCAATGAGTGGCCGGAGTCGGCGTGGCGTCTGTTTGATCAATGATGGCTCCCGACGTGTTGCGAAGTTCTTCATCGGTGAAGAAGCCCGCTTGGCCATCGCGCACGGTCAGTCGCAATTCGCCATTCACCCAGCAGTCGTAATGGAAGAAGAAGAGCCGCACGTCACCTTGCCGCGCGTGTCCGTCGATCACGATTTGATAACGGAGCGTGTCGCCCGGACGAGGTGGCTCGCCGAGGTACTTCAAGCGACAGCCGAGCAAGCGATAGACGCGCCGATCCTTGTTGAGGAAGTCTGCTCCCATCCACGAAATCAGCATGAGGTCGGCTTGCCCCGCTTCGATCATCGTCCCTGACGAGATCGCGCCGTTGTGGACGTACCATGCATCCCACTTGATGTCCGTTTCAGTCCAGATCGTTCCCTTGCCCAACACGCCCGGCTCCGCGTCGATGCCAGCGACTCGTTCGCACAGCAACCACGGTGGCTGAGGCATCCGGCATTGTCGGACGAAGTCATCTTGCTGTTCAAACAGCGGGCCGAAGATTTCTGAGATGCGACCGCTGGAATGTGTGAGCAACTGCTGGCGATCAAACTTCGGACCACGCGGCGTTTGCAGCGGCCAGACTTTTGAGAGTTCGCTGTTCGATGATTTCGCCGAAAAGTCTGCCGCGGGAGTCGGCGCTGGTCGATCAGGCTGCATCGGCGAGCGGGGCGACGTCAGCCCTCCGATTTGTGGTTCGTAGCCACGGTCGCCGGAGCGAGAAGGCTGCGAAGTTACCGGCGCGACTCCCACGTTCTGGCGAGCGTGGCTACTTGCGGTCGACGCCGTTGATCCACTGACTGGCATTGCCTTAGTGACAACCGGAGCTGATCCCAGTTGGCTATTCAGACTCAAGAACTGCTGGTGCGCGACGTTCATTTGCTCCAGGAATTGCCGATGCAATTCGGCCATTTGCTGCACTCGGCCAAGGCGCGGATCGAGCCGCGTTTCTGTGCGAGGGACGGAGCTAAGCTTCGGCGATGGCTCATGGCTGACACTACGAGGCTGCGGGCGTTCTCGTTCGATGACGGCAACCGGGGCGGCGCGAAAATCGTCGTCGGTAAAGTTGAGCACGGAAGGCAACTGCGGCGCACGTGGCATGGCTTGGAGTGACGGCATGACCGGCGATTCCACTTTCTGAGAAGAGGCAGCCGCTGCATCACCGGGGCGTGACGACAGTCGGACAAGAGGCCAATGCGCTGGGAACTCCAGCGTTGATGATGAAGAGGTCGAATCACCCGATTGCGGCTGGCGCAGGAGCGATCGAATCCGCGCATTCAGCGTTTCGACATCGATCGGCACACCGGCGGCAGCGAGTTTTGTGACGGCTTGCGTCACCTGCTCCAGTGAGTTGCGACCGGAGTGGTCGAACGAGACGCAAAGGTGTTCTCGCTCGCCAAGGATTTCGTCGATCCAGCGTGAGCAAAGATCTCGCGGCCCCAACTCTACGAACACGCGGACGCCATCAGCCCAAGCGCGCTCAATGATTTTAGGGAAGTCCACGGTCTGCACGGCCTGCTGCAAGATTGCCTCTGCGGCCGCTTCGCTTGTCGGTGCGTAATCTCGTCCTGGTCCGTTTCCGTAAACACGGCCGCGAACGGCAGAAGTTGTCGGGAGCGTATGGACTTGTTTCCAAAGTGTGGCGACGTGAGCCAACTCCGGAACATGGACGGCCAAGCGATAGTCTGACTCAACCGCTTCAGTGGTACCGATTCGCTGAATGACTCGACGACAACCTG
>CAIJTL010001613.1 GCA_903823545.1 uncultured Planctomycetaceae bacterium | reverse complement strand
GCTGTCGCCGACGACGATCAATTTGCGGCGGGCACGCGTGAGTGCGACGTTCATGCGGCGAGTATCGGCGAGAAAGCCGAGCTCTCCAGTGATGTTTGATCGGACCAATGAAATCACGATCGCTTCTTTCTCACGCCCCTGAAAACCATCGACGGTATCAATCTCTAAACAAGCATCGGGAAGAAGTTGACGCAGCAGTCGGACTTGAGCGGAGTAAGGTGAGATCACTGCGATGTCCGAGATTGCAACCCCGGTAGTCACAAGATCGCTGACTAGCCGAGCCACATGTTCGGCTTCGCCTGGATTATCTCGGCTCGATCCGTCTACTTCGGCTCGCTCGTCACAACTCGATCCAGCGGTATCGATGAATCGGATGGATGACTGAGTGAGCGGAACGGATTGGACGTTCGGCATGTCTGATAAAAGATGTCCGCTGACAGATTCCGCCGCGACGAGTGATGATTCGTAAAACTCGTCAGACGAGAACTGCATAATTTGCTCGTTCATGCGGTATTGAGTGGTCAGTCGCCGCGAGAGGCTGTTTGTTGGGCCGACTTTCAAAGATCGCTTTTTCGGGGTATCGGCAACGGTCTCCGTGAGAAGGCGCTCCATCAGGCTGAGATGAAAGTCCGCTTGCCGAGCCTCGGACGAACGAACTGTTGGGGGGAGCTGACAGTGATCGCCAGCAAGGACGAGTCGACGACTGCGGAGTAGCGGGATCCAACAGGGAGGCTCAGTGGCTTGAGCCGCTTCGTCGATCACAACCAGATCGAATTCACGGTCTCGCAACAGTTCGTTGTCGAGCCCCGTTAAGGTCGCACAGACAATCGTCGCGGAATCGAGGAGATGCTCCACGAGGCGCGATTCCATCAGCCGAGCATCATTGAGTAATTGCTTCGCCTCGTCACGAAGATCGCGACGCATTCCCGGTGGTGGAGCAGAGCGTGTGTATTTGCTCGCCTGACGTCGGAGCGCCCAGGCTTGCTTCGTCCATTCGCGAGCAAGCTTCAGATCGGGGTGCGACTCAACTTGAACGTCGAGCGTGTGCTCTCGCAACACGGGAAGCACTCGCGCAGGATGCCCGATCCGTATGGCTTGTTCGCCCCCCGCAATCAATCGTTCGAGCATATTGTCGACGGCTAAGTTGCTGGGCGCACAAGCCAGCACTCGATCACCGCGACGAACAGCCTGGCGGATCAGCTCCACAACGGTCGTCGTCTTTCCGGTTCCGGGCGGCCCATGAATGATGGCAAAATCTTCAGCCGACAACGCGTGGCCGACCGCTTCGATTTGCGAGTCATCAAGTTTCGACAGCGGAGTCCACGATGGAACGGCCTTGAACTCAGGAGCTTCTTCGCCCATCAACCTTCTTTTGAGGACAGCCAGCCGACCGCTGTCCGCAGACTCCGCTCGGCGCAGTGCTTCACGTTGGCGCTGGCGAGAAACTTCATCGAGTGACAAGTCGACTCGAAATGTTGGGCGATCAGCAACTGGCTCCGGCGATTGACTCAACGCGACAGTGATTGTCTCACGATCGCGATCAGTCACTACTCCACGACAGACAACACAGTCCCCGACTTTTTCTTCCGACAACACGATTGGCGAACCGTGGTTCAATCGCGTCCAAGGCAACTCTGATTCGCGGTCTCGCTTACCCAGAGTCACCACAACTCGTCCACCGAAGCCACCCACCTCATCGCGGATTACCAGTCCTACCAAACATGCCCCCTTGGCTTCCGCGGC
>CAIJTL010001612.1 GCA_903823545.1 uncultured Planctomycetaceae bacterium | reverse complement strand
TTATCAGCAAAGTCGATGAAGAACACGCTTAATGAATCAGCGCCCGCGGCAGTTCCAATTTTGAAACATGCTCGACGCTTCAGTGAGTGAACCAATCAGGTTACTTACTGGAGCGTCGGGCGTTTATGTCGACCGGGCGATCATTGAATAGAGTGCTTCAACTTGCGAATAGCCAGGTTGTTCAGTTCGCACCGTAACGCACCGACTGCGGCGCATTCCAACGTGATGTCAGGTTGCACGGTTTTGATGCGTTAAGTGCCGCGAGACTTTGCCGATGATACTTGCCCTGAGCGACCAATCCGGCTGTCTCAGTTGAGCAAAGTGAAATCCACTTCGGGTTGCGACGGAAATGGCTCGATAGGTAGGTGCGGTCCATATGGCTGCGTCTCACGCGAACTTTCCCGGTTCCGTTCTGTTGGAATCCAACGACCGAACCATTTGATGCGTTCGCGTGATCTGTGAGGGACATGTTCCTCACAACCAAAATTCGAGTGAACGCACCATGTTTTCACGTTTCTACGAACGATTCGGACTTCGCTTGCTGTTGTTGGCAGCGTTCGTATTTCCGTTCTTCTATTACCACGGTGAAACGATCTCGTCCAACAACGATATTGAAGCATGGCTGCCAGAAAATTCCGACGTCCGACTTGAGTACGAAGAATTTAAGACTCGCTTCGGAGCAGAGGAAGTTATCCTCATCGGGATGGATCGCAGCCTCGGAACTGAACTCATCGAAAGCGTCTGTGGTCGAATCGAACGTCTTCCTGGCATTCGGCATTGTTGGTCACCCAGTCGGCTGCACGATGTGATGCGCGAGCACCTGGTGACGATGTCGGATATTCAACATCGACTTGAAGGGCGGTTTGTCTCGAAGGACGGGCTCCGCGTCGGTGTGGTCGCAATGCTTTCGGATGCTGGCATCAAAGATCGCGCGGGGACCGTTTCCGGTATACGACAAGTTCTGGATTACTGTCAGCTCACGCAAAAAGCAGTCAATGTGGCGGGAGCGCCGGTGGTCATTGCCGAACTGAATCGACTTGGAGGACGAGAGAATAACAAACTCTTTTTCATGATCTCGTTAGGGATCAGCGCAGGTTTGCTTTTCTATCAGTTTCGTGACTGGCGTTTAACGGGAATGATTCTTGGACTGACGGTCTTCGCCATTGAAGTATCCGTGACGATCCTGAAATCATCCGGCGGCGAGATGAATTTTGTGCTGGATGCGTTGCCTGTGATGGTAATGGTCTTCACTCTAGAAGTCTCAGTGCATTTGCTGAACTATTGGCAAAACACGGCCGGGGAGGCCAATCGCTACGACTCGATGCTTCGACATGCATTCAAACCATGTTTTCTAGCGACGTTCACAACGGCGATAGGACTTTGGTCACTCTGCTTCAGTCAGTTCATTCCAGTACGACAATTTGGCTGGGCTGGCGCGATGGGAAGCATCGTCTCATTGGTTATCGGACTGGTCTTCACGCCAGCGGTGATTGCTGTCTGCCCTCCACAAAATCGCGACGCTAATGGCGACGTTAGTTGGTTCCACAAGGCCAGTGACTGGTTGCTGATTCGAAGTCGTCCAGTCGTTGTTTTAGGAGTCGTTGGTGTTTCAAGTTTGGCGATCGGCTTGACGTCATTGCAGTCGTACATCGACCCTCTGATGTTCTTGCCACAAGACAGTATCGTCCTACGTGACATGCTTCGAATACGAGCCGATCTGACGAATACAGATACGGTGGAAGCTACGATCGATTTCGGCCAAAATCCGACCATGGCTGCTTGGCCGTTCGTAAAGAAATTGGACTATGTCCGAAACATCGAAAACCGGATCGGCAAACATCCAGTCGTGACACACACGATGTCTTTGGCCTCGTTATTTCCAACTGAAATGCCCGAGGGATTTGAGCTAACACAACTCTTAAATCTTGCGATGAAGCGACAGCAGGACAATGATTTTCTGGCGGGCGGAGAACAATACTGGCGAATTTCCGCGAACATTGCCAAAACTCGAGAGCGGTCACAACAACGAACCTTTGCTGAATTGGCGAGCGAACTCTCAGACGTCCCGAATATTCGGTTCACGGGAATCGCACCGCTTATCGATAAAGCGCAGCACGACATCTACTCGGGGTTTTGGTCATCGTTCATGTCCGCATTCTGGATGATCATGCTCGTCATGGTGATCTCACTGAGATGGCCCATGGCGGGCTTCGTCGGCATGTTACCTAACGTTGCCCCAATTGCCGTTGTGTTTGGATTTATGGGATGGATTAACCTACCTGTCGATATTGGCATGATGATGTCGGGAAGTATCTCGCTGGGGATCGCAGTCGACGGAGCATTCCATCTTCTCGTTCGATACCGAGAAGTGCTTGCGGAGAGTAAGGACAAAGCGCAGGCAATCCGTGTCGCGTTGCGAGAGACTGGTCCGCCCATATTGCAAGCAACTTTAATCATGTCGATTGGGATGCTGGCATTGACGTTTAGTAGTTTCGGACCGACTGCGTTATTCGGTTGGCTAATGTGTGCCACGTTGATGGCATCTTTGCTCGGTGATCTTGTTCTGCTTCCATGCTTGCTTGGATTCTTTCACACTCGTCGACTTGCCGAACTAGCAAACCTGACTCTTGATCCTAAACGTGCTTCGTTGAAAGGCCCGTATTTTCTGCGATTTCTTAGGAACCGTTACCGTTTATCAGCTCATCCCAACCGTGACCGTAGCGCTGACAACTAACGTTTTTTTATGGTTTGCCATCATTTGTTTCGTCTGAGAGTGGATTTCAAAGTCTGACGATTGCGTAAGTCAAATTCTGGTTTGAGGTTCTGAATGCCGCAGTTCTAAGTTGCAACCATAAAGCTTGGTTGTGAATTCAACCTCTGAGCCTAGAATGTCGAACTTGATCGGACCTCAGAAATCGCCACGGGATTGATCATTAATTGTTTGGGGCGGAGCGTCCGGTCCACTTAACTCTCTTCGCATTTCTACCTGAAAAAACACGATGAGTTATCACATTCTTCTGACCGGAGCGACCGGTCTACTGGGACGCTACCTCCTTCGAGATCTCTTATTGGCGGATGTTTCCGTGGCCGTCGTTGTGCGCGGTAACCGCCGCCATTCGGCGGAGAGCCGTGTTGCGGCTCTCATGGGGACTTGGGAGGACTTGCTACAGAGAGAGATGCCGCGTCCCTATGTCTTGGAGGGCGATATTTGCGAGCCCAACCTCGGACTAGATGATTCTGCAAAGCTTTGGATCGAGAAGAATTGCGATACAGTTTTGCACAATGCCGCCAGCTTGAGTTTTGTCGCCACAAGCGAAGACGGTGAGCCATATCGTTCAAATGTTCGCGGAACGCAAAACGTTCTCGAACTTTGCCGGGATACTGAGATTCACGACTTCCATCACGTTTCGACCGCGTATGTTTGCGGACTTCGGCATGGAACGATTTTGGAGTCTGAATTGGATGTTGGCCAGCAATTCGGCAACCCATACGAAGAGAG
>CAIJTL010001611.1 GCA_903823545.1 uncultured Planctomycetaceae bacterium | reverse complement strand
TTCATGGAAAGATCACTCGGGCCATTGCCGTCGTGGGCGAAACGCTACGCGCTCTGTGTGGTGCTGCTGATTCCGGCGTTGATTTCATCAGCTCCTTGGGGAGCAAAACTGTTTTCGGTCTGTTTTGTGATCGCGATGGCCGGAACGACTCGGACTTCAAAAATTGTCGGGCCCAAATTGATCGGCTAGATGTTTGTCGGCTTTATTCCTTTGAAGCCGGAGCGAGTCAAACTGAAGTTCGTTGTCGAAGTAGAAACCGGACTTCGGCGCGAAATGAATATGTTCGACGGGGTTTTATTCGGCGCAATGGCCTGGATCACCGAGCGCGGATTGAAGTGGATTTGGCCTTGGTTATCTGGAGATTTTGAATTGTGGGTCATCACGGCTCGCGAAAAGCGGTTCCTCGCGTGGCGCGGTAACGGAGACGCGTTGTTTCAGGAAAACCTGACGATGCTGACGTCGGCAACCGGAGCGAAATTAAGGCGGGTTTGAGACGATCAGCCGGTCGCCTCTCAATACCTACCCGACCTACCTTCCGGCATGTCCGAGGTAGGCATCAAAAGAAGAGATCTTTGCCCTATTTCGGCGGGCTGCTATGTTCCGCCGCCTTTTCGAGAGATCGAAGATCGCCGCAGTGTTTTTGGTGAATCGTCAACCGCTGCGGTGACGCGAACGCCTTCTCGTCATGGATGAGTTGAGGGCTTAATGATGAAACGTCACGCGCTGTGGACGGTGTTTTTCAGTTGCGGAATATTGGTCGGAATGGCTGGCTGTGGTCACAAAGAGACCGAAGTCAGCGACCTCGACGTGGATGAAGGAGTTTCGGAGTTAGATGCTTCTGGAAACTCAACCGACCAAGTGACGCTCGCGTCTGCAAAAGATCTGAAGAGCGAAAACCTCGAACTGCGGCTGAAGGTGGGCGATCGATTTCCGTTGATTAAAACGATCGAACAACGGCTGAAGCAAATTTCTGGAAAAGGTGGAGCGCCGATTGAAAGCAGCTCGATGCTGACGATGACGCTTGCCATTCAGGTGGAAGATATCACTGACGGTGTCAAACGCCTGGGAGTGAGATACCAGCAAGTTCGCTACGAACATGACATCGCTGGCGAGAAGGTCCGCTATGACTCGGCCATCCCGGAGAAGACGATTCCGGAAGCGGCTCAAGTTTACCAGGGGATGGTCAACAACGGATTTTCGTTCTTGTTGGGCGCCGACAATCGGATTGTGAAAGTGATCGATTTCGATGCCTTCTTGAAGCGCTGTGCGAGATTCGCGCCGCCAGAGCAGCAGCGGGAATTGCTCAACAAATTGGTGGCAACGCAAGAAGACGAAGGTGTTGCAAATTTCGTTGACGACAGCATTGGAATGCTCCCTTACAACATCGACTCACGCGACGCCGGTGGCTCGGTCAAGGTTGGCGATACGTGGCGTAAGAATCAGCAAATCGTTCGCCCGATCCCGCTCACGATCGACACGATGTTTAAGCTTGAATCGCTGAATCAGCGGTACGCCAACGTCGAGCTTTTCGGCAACATTATCCCGGCAAAGATCGAACGAGTGGCGAATACGACACAACAACGAATGGGACTGACTGAGAAGATGTCATTGCGTAACGGGCATTGTTACGGCACTTGCACGATCGACCGAGAATCAGGGTTGCCGATTCAGTCTCGCGTCGTGCGACAAATGCTTTTGACTCTTGAATTGCCGACCGGTGCGAAGTTCGATCAGCAAAAAGAAATCATCACGACAATCCGAGCATTTCCGCAGCAGCAAGGTGACACACGGCGTGCTCAGATCGGCGAGCCCCCTTCTGGAACGCAAGGGGCTGGCTCAAATTCAGGATCTCAAGTCGAAAATGACAATGGTCCAACAGCCTCAACGAATGAAAGCTCAAATCGACGCAATTCAAATGTCTTGCCGACGGGTTTCCAGAAATAGGCAGAGTGGCGATCCACGAATTCGCAAGAACTACGCTTCGTCTGGCGGGTTGTTGGTCGCAGCAGTGGATCGCTGGAGGAATTGCAGCCAACGTCGGCCCTGTTGCCCTTCAGTGACGCGACTCTGCGAAGCGGCCTGAGCTTGGCTTGCATCTTCAGCCGCCATGCCCATTTGTCGCATCTGTCGAGCGACATGGTCCGCCTTGGTTTGTAGCTTGGCGTCTTCGCGTGCCAAGCGAGCTCGTTGCAACGACAAGTCAATCTCGGCGATTCTAAGCTTTTGTTGCAACTGCTGACGCAACTTTTCGAGTTCGTACCGCAACTCAGACGGGACGTGGTTAAGCATCTCCCAGTCAGGCAACCGTGTCGATTCATCTTGAGCGACGACACGGCGTGTCAGCATCGAAATGTAATCGTCACGGAGCTGAACAGCCTCACGCAATTCTTCAATCGCAGCTTGATCAACATCCACATAGGGAGGTGGTTCCGGCAGTGGTGCCGGGAGATCGTTCAACGCGGACGCTGAAAAGATTGATTCCGAATCTTGGGGGCCCTGAGTTGAAGAGATTTCAGTGGCATTTGTTACGGACTGACTCGGTTCTGGCTTTTCCGTTTTGGGGGGCGTATTGAGGTCTTCATTCGCCAACATCGCGGCTTTGATGACTTCCCAATCGGATGATTTCGCTGCAATCAAGTCTTCAACACGACGCAGAGGGGGCTTATTGACCGAACTAGACGTCGAGTCCGCTTTCGCTCGAGCGATTTCTTTTGAACGGCTGTTATCCGTCCGGCTTAATGTCGGTCCGACTGAGACCAAATCCTTGAGTTCCGAGATTTGCGATTCAATACGACTGAGCATCGGGCCGGCTTGGATCTCTTCCCACTCGCCTAGCATTCGATTCATCTGCTCAAGGAGCGTCTGCTGACCTTCCATCAATTCGGTCGGAATACCTGAGAATGATCCGCCGCGGCGATCTGTGCCCGTTCGCTGCAAACGATCTAATTGGTCAGCCGCTTGCTCAAGTCGCTGCGTGAGCATCTGCACGACCATGTCTCGCTCATGCAGAGCGTCTTCGAGCTCCTTTGTCCTTTTGACAATCGCAGGCAGGACGCTTGAGGACGCACTTCGAGAAAACGACACCGCTGGAGCCAGCGCACTGTCGGATGCCTCGCTTGCATCGCGCTGTGCTGTCGCCAAGGGGGTGATTTTCTGAGAAATTGTCATGAACGGGATCTCGAATCGATGAACGCTACTAACCAGCGTCACCAACATAGGTCAGAGAGTCAAAAACGTCGTCGCGGCTCTCCGCAGTGGTCATGATTGTCGATCCGGTAGTGCCGCCTATCCCGGTTGTCGAAGGTCTGCGAATTACTCACGTTGCCGAAACACCACAAGTTTAGTGGACGCGGTTGGTTGCCATGTGAGGCTCTCTGCTGTTTCAATCCATTAAAGTGCGACAAGCAAGATCGCCCAACTTTGAATCAGCCACGGTGAAACTGTGGGCGCCCAAATCTCTTCATCGAAATTACTCGACGTGCCTCGATCAAACGGTTTTGGATTTCATTCATAGGTAAGTACATGGCGAAACGACGAGTTCTATTTCTTTGCACGGGAAACTCCTGCCGCAGCCAGATGGCCGAAGGTCTGCTGCGGAGCATTGCTGGAGATCGCTTCGAAAGTCTCTCCGCAGGAGCAAAGCCAGCGGGTTACGTGCATCCGATGTCAGCACAAGTCATGCATGAGATCGGAATCGATATCTCCGCTCAAACGAGCAAGTCGATCAACGACTTCCTTCCACCGCATGGCACGCCACCAGACTTGATTATCAGCGTTTGCGGCAACGCCGAACGAGAATGCCCTCTCTTTCCTGGGCGTGTAGACCGTTGGCATTGGCCCTTTGACGATCCAGCACATGCGACGGGAACGGAAGAGCAAAAACTTGCAGAGTTTCGCCGAGTCCGTGATGAGATCAAAACAAAGCTCGAACGTGAATTGATTTCGCGTTAGTGAGTGCTCTGGCCATTCTTCACTTCTGGTCTGTTGACGGCAAATTTCTATTCTGAAAACTGCGTTACGTGTTAATTCCAATTCGATTGATGGGAGACGGCGATGCGACTGCAACCCTGGTTGGTGTGTGGTTTAGTGCTGGTGTTGGTCATGCAAGCAACTCTGGCGACGGCGGCCGAGCGTGCTCTTTGGACAACGTCAAAAGTAATTGGCTCACCCGAGCCGCCAGATCCGTACCGCCTGGAGTTGGCCTACCCAAAACTCAAGTTTGAAGATCCGCTTTCGGCGAGTCTGATTCCCGGGACCAAGCAGTTGCTCGTTGCTGGCAGACATGGCCAGATCTGGATTGTTGACACATCAGCCAAAGAGCCAACTTCACAGTTAGTTGTGCATCTCAATCGGACCGTCTACGGGATCGCCGCGCATCCTCAATTTCAAAAAAATGGATTCGTCTTCGTAACGTCGCTCGTAGATGCCGCGAACCCAACTCCGAACGGCAGTCATTTGTCCCGATTGACCGTCGATCGCGGCGAGAAGCTGGCATCAGACACTAAGTCCGAGCAACTCATTCTTGAATGGCCTTCGGGGGGCCATAATGGTGGATGTTTGCGATTTGGGCCTGACGGAATGCTCTACCTGGCGACTGGCGACGGAAGTGGCATCGCCGATGGATTACAGACCGGCCAAGATCTCAGCGACTTGCTCGGCGCGATCTTGAGAATTGATGTGGATCATCCGGCCGCCGGAAAGAAGTATGGAATCCCGCAGGACAACCCATTTGTCAGTGACTCGAAAGCTCGTGGAGAGATTTGGTCCTTCGGACATCGACAGGTTTGGAAGTTTTCGTTCGATCAGCCGTCAGGTCAGCTTTGGGCCGGAGATGTCGGGCAAGACTTGTGGGAGATGGTTTACCTAGTTCAGCGAGGCGGAAACTATGGATGGAGTATTCGCGAAGGATCGCATCCATTCCGCCCCGAGCGACCCAAAGGCCCCGGCGAATTTCAAGAACCAATCGTCGAGCATTCGCATACAGATTTCCGCTCATTGACCGGCGGCTGGATATATCGGGGGACACGATTACCAGAATTGGTCGGAGCATACATCTACGGAGATTACGACACCGGCAAAGTTTGGATGCTGCGATACGACGCCAAGACCAAGAAGGTCACG
>CAIJTL010001610.1 GCA_903823545.1 uncultured Planctomycetaceae bacterium | reverse complement strand
GTGGACAGTGGTGAATGGCTCGAAGGAACATCGTCTGCCCAACACGCTCAACATTGCGTTCCCGGGATGCGATGGTGACGCGATTTTGGTGGCTCTCGATTTAGACGGAATCGCTTGCTCGCTGGGAAGCGCCTGCGCAAGCGGTTCCGCCGAACCAGCCCCAGCACTCGTAGCGATGGGTGTTCCGCCGGAGGTCTATAAAGCATCGGTCCGCTTCACTGTCAGTCTTGCCAACACACAGCACGAAATGGACCAAGCTGTCGAGCGAATCAGTCGAGTCGTCAACCGATTGCGTGTGTGATCGGACGCACGACGCACTACCCTTTTCGCACGGAGTGCAGTGTCTGCTCGAGGAACGGGCGGACAAGTTTTTCGAGCCACTCGAATTCGATCAAAAAGGCGTCGTGGCCGTATTCGCTGGCGAGTTCGATAAAGGTGACATGGCGACGAGCGGCAATGAGAGCTCGCACCAACTCTTTGCTTTGAGCGGTGGGAAACAGCCAATCGGAGGTGTAGCTCGTCACCAAGAATCGGGCGTTCGTGCGACTGAGGGCTTGCTCGGTTGAGCCGTAAGTCTCTGCAAGATCAAAGTAGTCCATCGCACGCGTGAGATAGAGGTAGCTATTGGCATCAAACCGTTCGATGAAGCGTTTGCCTTGATAGTGCAGGTAGCTTTCCACCTGAAACTCAATCTGATGCATCATGTCGTAAGAGAGCTTGTCGGCTCCTTGCAAACGGCGGCTAAATTTCTGCTCGATCGAAACGTCCGACAGATACGTGATGTGAGCCACCATCCGCGCGAGTGCCAAGCCCACGTTCGGGCCGACGGCTTTGTCGTAGTACTGGCCGCCGTGAAAGTTCGGGTCGGTGATGATCGCTCGGCGACCAACGGCGTTAAAGGCGATCCCCTGAGCAGTCAGCTTTGCGGCAGAAGCCATGCAGACAGCGGAGTTGATCATCTCTGGAAACCGAGCGGCCCATTCCAAGACCTGCATTCCGCCGAGACTGCCGCCGACAACTGACAGCAGTTTTTCGATTCCCAGATGTCGGACCAGCGCAGCATGAACTTCAACCACATCGCCCACGGTCATGAACGGAAAGTTCAGCCCGTATCGTTCGCCGCTAGTCGGATTGATGCTTTGCGGCCCCGTCGTCCCCTGACATCCGCCGAGGCAGTTTGCACAGATCACGAAATAGCGGTTCGTGTCCAAGCCCTTCCCCGGCCCGACGAATTCTTCCCACCAACCCGGTTTGCGATCGTTCGCCGAGTGCCATCCGGCGACGTGAGCGTCACCTGTTAGCGCGTGACAAACGAAGATCGCGTTGTCCTTTTGAGGACTCAGTTCGCCATAGGTTTCGTAGGCGACCGTAACTGGTCCCAGCTCCCCGCCACCAGCGAGCCGCAAGGGGCTTGGCGGCTGAAACAACGTCGCCAATTGCCGCGTCACAAACCCGACCGAATCAGCCGCTGGTTGTACGAGTTCCGTATCTCGAAGTTCGACATCATCTGTCGCCATACATCAATGCTCCACACGCGAACCAAGAGGCTGTCTGAGAAATCTGTAGCTGACTCTGCGAGTCGAGCATTCTGCGAGGAAACGCCCGACTCGGAGAGAGTCAGGCTACGGAGAAAAGCCACTTCTCGGACAGCCTCTAAGACATGACGTGCTTATTCAATTCCCAATAGACGTGAGCCGCTTGCGGCAGGATCAGTTTTTCCATCGCCAGTCGCACGGCGTTTGTGGAACCAGGAATTGCGAAGATCACCTTTCCTTTCGCAACACCAGCCGTCGCGCGGCTCATCATCGCAGCGGGGCCGATCTCCTGATACGAGAGCATCCGAAATAGCTCACCGAAACCGTCGAGTCGTTTTTCCAACAACGCGGTGACAACGTCAAACGTCGTATCGCGAGTCGAAACTCCCGTGCCGCCGTTCGTAATGATGACCGCTACTCGTGGGTCGATCAGACAATCTTGCACAACACTTTTGATCTTCGCTCGGTCGTCAGGCAGGACTCGATAAAGCGGCACAGTGTGACCAGCGTCGAGCAATGCCTTCTTGATAAACGCTCCGCTGGCATCAGTCGCGTCAGTGCGTGTGTCGGAGAGCGTGATGACCGCGAATCCCAGAGAGGTGACCTTCGTCGCGACGGTCGTTTCATGATCTTTAAAACTCGATTCGGACATGAAAACTCCTTTGATTGGCGAATGAGGCCGCGTCAACTCAAGTTGTTTACTTGAGACCATCAGCCGGATCGCGCAATGCATTGGATTCTGGTCGGGTTACCGTCAGTTGAGAAGCGACTTCTTGTGGTTCGTTTCGTAGCGACCTACCATGCGACCCTTGAGTTCATCGCCTAAGTTTTGCACGAGGAGGTCATCGTGGCTGGTAAGACGATTCTGCTGATTGAAGATGACCGAGAAATCGCCACCACGCTCGGACGAGTGCTGGAAGGCGTGGGCTACACCG
>CAIJTL010001609.1 GCA_903823545.1 uncultured Planctomycetaceae bacterium | reverse complement strand
CTTTCGGATGCAGACCGAAGCGGCTGACGTCTTCGATATCTCCAAGGAACCCGAACACGTCCGGCAAATGTACGGCAACGGGACTCACGGACGGCAGTTGTTGATCACTCGGCGATTGATCGAAAAGGGCGTTCGCTTCATTCAGATTTGGAGTGGTGCCGGGCAACCGTGGGACAACCACGACGGGCTTGAAGCTCAACACAAAAAGCTTGCCGCCGATTGGGACGGGCCGATCTCAGCGTTCATGACCGATCTCAAACAACGCGGCTTGTTCGACGAAACGTTGATTCAATGGGGTGGCGAATTCGGCCGTACTCCGGTCGCGGAACTACCCGCTTTGAATGGTCGAGACCACAACCACTACGGCTTCACGTGTTGGCTTGCAGGCGGCGGCGTTCGCGGCGGACAAGTCTACGGGGCAACCGACGAATTCGGCTTTCGTGCGGTTGAGAAGCCGGTCCATGTTCACGACTTGCATGCCACGATGCTGCGGTTGCTCGGCTTCGACCACGAGCGCCTGACATATCGATACGCCGGCCGTGATTTCCGACTGACCGACGTGCACGGGCGAGTGATCGATGAGTTGATCGCGTAGTACGTCGTCCGCGTTGCAATTCAGCTACGACGCACGCGTTGGTTCCAGCCGTTCGACTTGCACGAGGTTGTCGAAGAAGGTCGCACCGCCGCCGAGATCGGTGAGTCGCGTTGGCGCTGTGGAATTGCAGTTGCGATTCCCAAGGCTGTGTTTGTTCCACCAGATGCTTGGCGAAACAACGACTCCAGGGCGAACTGTTTCGCCGACGATCGCACGAGCGGTGAACGAACCGCGATCGTTGAAAATGTTGACCAACTCGCCATGTTGAATTCCGCGATGAGCCGCGTCGTTGGGACTGATTTCCAACTGCGGCTCAACGGCTGATCGACGCAGAGAGTCGACTTCGACGAACGTCGAATTCAAAAAGTGTGGTGAAGGTGGAGTCAACAATTGCAGCGGAAATCTCGCGGCCAGTTCCGGTGCGGAGTCCGGTGATTCGGCGGGGGGGATGAATGTGGGCAGCGGATCGATTCCCTGTTTTGCCAACCGGTCACAATAGAACTCGCACTTACCGCTCGGTGTTGGAAAACCTCCGTTTGCGAACGGAGCTACAGGCTGTTGCACAACTGGTTTACTAACCCGAAGCGTGAGCGAGGGCGTCGGGAATTCATGCGTGGGATCGCCCTCGCTCACGCTTCGGGTTAGTTTTGAAGCCGCTTCTACGGAATGCGGCTGCTGCACATTGATCTTGATTGCGCCTTCGGTCTTCAGACGGTCCAGGGTGATGCCTCTCAAAGCGAGCGGCACTTGGTCGGGCGACGTTGTCGAGACACTTTCCCACAACAGGTCTCGTGCGAGTTGTTCGTCGCTCACGTCGAACAACTCTGTTTCAAACCCGAGCTGCTTCGCGAGTCCTCGAAAGACGTCGGTGTTGCAGCGAGCTTCACCTAATGGAGCAATTGCGGGGACGTTGACCTGCACGTACTGATGACCGTACGAGCCATGCAGATCGAAGTGCTCAAGCTGCGTTGTCGCGGGCAGGACGATGTCGGCGTAGTCGACGGTGTCGGTCGGGAATTGCTCATGCACGACAGTGAAGAGATCGTCGCGGAGCAGGCCGGAAAGGACTCGCTGCTGATCTGGAGCGATCGCCGCTGGATTGCTGTTATAGACATACAACGCTTGCACGGGCGGGCCAGGAAGCTCGCCATGTAATGCCTCGGCAAGCTGAGTCATATTGATCGTGCGCGTCCTCAGAGGAATCAAATCGGGACGCTGCACTGCCGACATCTGAAACGGAAACGAGGCGCTCGTAGAAAGCAGAATTCCCCCCGCCGCATGTCGCCACGCACCGATAATGGCCGGCAGGCACGCAATCGTCCGCACGGCCATCCCGCCACCCGCATGACGTTGCAACCCGTAATTGATGCGGATCGCGCTCGGCTGCGTTGTCGCGTACTCAAGAGCCAGCCGCTCGATGTCCGCTTCACTCAAGCCCGTGATCCGCGCGACTCGTATCGGCGAGTAATCCGTCAGCACGCGCGCTCGCAGTTCCTCGGTTCCCAGGCAGTGTTGAGTTAGATAGTCCTCGTCGGCCAATTGATCGCGAAAAATGACGTGCATCAATCCGAGTGCCAGCGCGGCGTCGGTTCCCGGTCGCGGGGAGAGATGCCAGTCACTGCGAGCTGCCGTTTGCGAACGGTACGGGTCGATCGTGACGATCTTCGCTCCGTTGTATTTGCGAGCCTCGACCATGCGGACCCAGAGGTGCATGTTCGTGACCGCCGTATTCGAACCCCAGTTGATGATGTATTTCGACTGGCTGAACGCTTCCGGATCGGTCCCTTGTCGCGAGCCGATCGTCGCCGTGTAACCAGCGACTCCCGCTGTCGCACAGATCGTGCGGTCGAGCAGCGAGGCTCCCAGCCGATGAAAGAAACGCCGATCGAGACCCTCGCTCTGAATCTTCCCCATCGTGCCGCAGTAGCTGTAAGGCAAGATCGCCTGCGGCCCATGTGGCCCGTCAGCAATCGCTTTAAATCGTTCAGCAATCTCGGCGAGCGCTGAGTCCCACGAGATCCGCTCGAACTGCCCCGACCCTTTCGGTCCCACGCGCCGCATTGGGAACTGCAACCGGTCGCGATGATAGACTCGCTCCGGATACCGCGAGACCTTGTGGCACAAGAACCCGCGCGTGAAGGGATTCTCGCGATCCCCACGTACCGAGACGGCTCGGTCGCCATCCAACGTCACCAACATTCCGCAGGCATCGGGACAGTCGTGCGGGCATACGGATCGAACAGTTTTATGCGTGGTCATCGTCAATCGTGTTTCCATTCAGAATCAGAAGTCGTTGCATATGGTCTCGGCACCGTTTCGAGTAAAGATGCCATCAAGAACCCTCTGCTCAATGTCATTCTTTACAAACCGCACTGTCCCGTCGCCAAACAGAAAATGACAGCCGCGATCGTGATAGCTGGAGAACCCATCGGGATCATTGAGCTTGGAGTGAAACGCGATGTCGATGTCTTCAGGCTTCGTCCAGGGAATCCTCGTGCGACACGACTCGCTGATGAACGCGGTGCTGGACGTGCCGTCGGTGATCTCTGCTAGG
>CAIJTL010001608.1 GCA_903823545.1 uncultured Planctomycetaceae bacterium | reverse complement strand
CTCGGCAGCCTCAGAGGCACCGGCACCGTTGGGTGTGATGTTTTGATCATCGCGATCGGGCTGATTGGGGTTTGCCAAGAACGCGCCCGACAGGGCCGCCGCACTGCCGTAGTATGGGGTCTCGTCCGAATTCCGAATGCTGACCGTCGATTGGATGGTCCATTGCAACAAGTCGTCGGTGTGGTCAGTGGGAGTCCCGTTGTAGCCGTTGTTGTTGGTCGAAACGTAGAAGTAGCCGCGTCGAGGTCCGAACGGTGTGCCGGGATTGGCGGCTAGCTCACCAGGGAAGAACGCACTCACGTTACGCATCGTGCGCTTATCGAGGTCGGCTCGGAGAACCGTCGCGAACGTGCGGACGTTCTGGTCGTTGTCCGCCATGATCCGTTGGCGACTGACGCTGCCGCTGGCGAGCTGAAACATCTCGCCGAACATGACCATCATCAACAACACCAACGTCACCGATACGAGCATTTCCACGAGCGTGAAGCCAGACGTGGAGCACGTTTTCAACGTGCTCGATCTGAGCAATAAGTTGGCACGTTGAAAACGTGCCCCACGACGGCGACGAAACCGAGTCATGATTAAGGCACCTTGATTTCAAGCGGGAAGACATTGGCCACGTTTGAATGCACGATCGCACCGCCGCGTGTGAGCGCGCCGTTACCATTGCTGTCTTCAAACGGATCAAGAGCTTGGTTGTTGTTGAGGTCTTCGGTGTTATTCGCCTTGATCGACTCGTCCAGGACGACATCGACCCAATCTTCATTCGAGCCTGCGCCTACTCCGAACTGCTTGTTTTGGATCGCTCGGATGCGATACCACAAGCCGTTTTTTGTGTCGTAGATGTAGCCACCCTTTCGAGGATTCGGCCGCTCGTCATCGGCTGCCGAACTCGGGCACTTCAATGTCACAACCGCATTCGGAACGTCATCGGAGCCGGGATAGCCAACTTCCGAAGGATCATCAATTCCGTTGATACCGTTGTCGTCAACATCTGGACGACCAGGAGCGAAAAGCCCTGCGGTGTTTTTGGCACCAAGATCCCACATGCGGAAGTCACCTTCAAAGACTCGTTCGTGGTTTGGATCAAAGTTCCGCTTGAAGAAGACCACCACATCAATGCTCGCCGCACCACCCGCTCGCTTACGCACCGACAACATCGAGCTATAGACTTGATCGGCAACCTCAATCCGAACTTTGCCGATGTTCGGTGTGGCACCCGTGCTGGGAGAAACTTCAAACCGCGTTGGCAACGGAGAGGCCCACGAGACAACTTGTCCTACCGGTGCGGCGGTCAGCAGTCGCGTTTCACTGCGTGCCCCGTCGATATCAAAGATCACCGCGCGATAAATACTTCCGCTGGCAATCCCGGTCGTCGAGACCAATGACAAATCGGTATCACCATCGAGTGTGACACTGGTAATGCTCGTGGTCGGCCCACCAACGTCGTACTGCCCTTCGGCAACCAGCTTCCAGTTGTCGGGCTGGACCATGAGTTCTGCCGCTTGAATTTTGGCGAGAATCAATCCAGTCGCCGTCGTCGGATAGGCACCGGCGGGGAACAACGTTGCCCCCGTGTATCGTCGTGGTATGGCCCAGTTCACAGAGGTTGGAACTTCGTTACCAAAATAGTCGCGAGGAGTTGCTCCGACGGGAAACGGTGCCAAGACCGGAGACGCAGGCAACGGGTTCGCAGGAG
>CAIJTL010001607.1 GCA_903823545.1 uncultured Planctomycetaceae bacterium | reverse complement strand
CGAGCCAGCAGGTTCCAGCATGCCGCCGTCCGAATCGACAAGCAGCATCGGCAACTCTGGACGTCGACCGTTTCGGCGTAAGACGTCCGTCAATTTGTGAGCGGCGATCGAAAACAAAAAGCTCTCGATCGGTGTTGTGTCGTCGTAGTTCGGAAGACTGATCAGGAAACCGAGAAACGTTTCTTGAACGACATCTTCGCTGGTCGTGCGGTTTCCGAGGCGGCTTTCGACGAACGCCTGCAAGCGTCCCTCAAACCGCGAGATACATTCTTGCCACGCATCTTGTTCGCCACGACGAATACGAGCCACCAACATGCGATCGAGTTCGTCAGCGGGCATGAGCGAAAGCCTTATGCGGTTTGTTCACGAATTTGTTGACCGTTGGTGATCTTAGCCACTCGGAAAATTGGCTCAATTGGTGAAGGTTCCGATGTCACCGATTGGTCTGCTGCTGTCGCCAAAAACTCCCCTTGCGGTGTTCAAACCGAGCGGAATATGTTCCCGCTCCCATCAGGTCTCAATCTGAGGCCAGAACTTCCATCCGATAAAGCTCCTTCCGTTGAATTCCCTTGGCGAACCTTGGTCGATCGCGACCATCCCACCTCGCCGATTAGCTCGATACCTAATTCCAAAGACACCGTTCAATTTGTTTCCGCGGAGGCACTCCATGCGCCGATTTCATTGGCTATTTGCCGTCAGAACTTTAGGCCTGTTCGGGCTTATGTTTTGGTCGGTTGGGTGCAATACCATGCACGGCTGGTCGTCAAACAAGGCGGGCATGAGGGCTTACAAAGATGGCAACTACGCTGTCGCGAAAGGGAACTTTCAGCAAGCGTTGTACGATCAGCCTGAGAACGCTGACGTCGCACACAACTTAGGTGCTGCACTCAAGAAGACTGGCGATGCCGCCGGGGCAGAGAAGGCTTATCGACACGCGTTGTATCTCGATCCGGCTCACCAGCCGGCCCACCATAGCCTCGCAATGTTGATGGCCGAACAAGGGCGAACTCAAGAAGCGAAAGACCTGCTGCAACAGTGGGCTGACGTCGAACCGTACTTGCCGGAATCGCACGTCGAATTGGCATGGATTCAACGCGAAACGGGTGACATGGTTGGTGCTGAAAATAGCTTGAAGAACGCCTTGAAGATTGCGCCAAATCACGATGTCGCGACAGCGCAACTGGGTGACCTGTATCGAGCGACCGGACAATCCGATCGGGCAGTCGCTATGTATCAACGCTCATTGCACTCGAACTGGTTTCAGCCGCAAGTCCAGTCACGGCTCGCAACATTGAACGCTTCACCGGTCGCGATGGCTCGCAACACTGGCACAGTCAACTACGCCACGAACGCACCGATGGCAGTGGCTCCCGCTCAACAAAGGATGGCATTCGCTCATCCGGTTCCTGCTTATCAAACCGGAACATTCGCCGCCCCGACTGTTGCCGCCGGAAGTCCCGGTCCAACGATCGTGGCCAGCCAGCCCGTGATCACCAATCAGCCAATCGTCAGCGGAGCGCCGATCATGGCGTCCAATGGTTGGGCTCCCGCCGGAACCTTAAGCAATGGCCCACTGTCGCAACCATCTCTCAGCGTTCCACAATTGGGAGGCGACCCCGCTCACTCTGATTCAGCGACGTTCGATCCACCTGATGTGACCGCTCATTAAGTCGCCATTTGCCATAGATGTGTGAAACTCGATTTCAAGGCCCGATCGTTCGCAACGGTCGGGCTTTATTTGTTATCTCGCCTTACTTGACGCGAAACCCCGTGACTGCCAGCTTTCGTCGTCAAACCACTGACTACTAACCACTGACCACAAACAACCGACGAATTGATCTTGAGGAGCTTTTGATGTTTCGCGTTTTGATTACGGACAACCTCGCCCCAGCTGGCCTGAAGATTCTCCAAGAGACACCGGGGATTGAGATTGATAACCGCTCAAAGTTGACCCCGGCCGAAGTTCGTGAAGCTTTGAAGACTGCTGACGGCATCATCATACGCAGCGGTACTGAACTGACCCCCGAACTACTCGAAGGCCAACAGCGACTGAAGGTCATCGTGCGAGCGGGTGTTGGTGTCGACAACATCAATTTACCAGCAGCGACTCGCGAAGGAATCGTGGTCATGAACACCCCGGCGGGGAACACGACCAGTACCGCCGAGCACACCATCACGATGATGATGGCCTTGTCTCGCAACGTCGCCGCAGCCGATGCGAGCATGAAGTCGGGCAAGTGGGATCGCAATAAATTCAAAGGGACTCAACTGGCAGGGAAGACGTTGGCCGTGGTTGGACTCGGACGCATCGGCCTCGCGGTCGCAAAACGTGCGTTGGGTCTCGAAATGAAAATCGTAGGTTATGACCCATTCATGTCGGTCGAACGAGCGGCTGAGCAGGGAATCGAACTGATTCGCGACGTGGATGAGATCGTCACTCGTTGTGATTACATCACCGTTCATACGCCACTGGAT
>CAIJTL010001606.1 GCA_903823545.1 uncultured Planctomycetaceae bacterium | reverse complement strand
TCAAGGTGCGGGCCGTCGTCGGGTTTCGGCGGGCGCAGCATGCCGTTTTCACGCACGGGGAAACGATAGCCGTAGGCGGGGTCATCTTTCGCCGCGGCCTGTATCTGCTGGGTGCGCTTCTGCTCGACGGCTCCGAGTTTGTCGAAGTTGGCCAGACGGCCCTCGAGCTCTTGGCGGGCGAGTTCGATGCGTTTGCGATTGCCCTCATGAAGTGTCATGGTCTTGCTCACCGTCTCGGGCCGCTTGGCCGGGGCGATCGCCCGGGCCAGGACAAACTCCGCCGCCTTCATGTATTCCTGCATCTGCGCGGCAGAGAGCATCAAGGCACCGCCGTTGTTGTCAAATCCGTGCTCCCGCAGGTCGTCGGGAAACCCCGCCGTGAAGTCTCCATGCACGTCGAAGAGGTCAGCGATCGTGTTCGCATATTCGACACGGTTGAGCCGCCGCAGCACGACTTCGCCGCCGGTCCCTTTCAGCACCGAAGCGGCACGGGAGATCTCGCTCTGAATCCAACCGGTAACTTTCTCGACCTCCGCAGGCGTCGGCTGCTTCGCGTCCTTGGGCGGCATCTCGCCGAGTTGCAGGTTATCGAGCACAAGCTGCCAGTTCTCCGCGTCAGCGGCGTTCGCGGCAATCTTCAAGGCATCAACGCGAAAGTCCCCCTTCGGCTTGGTCGCGCCATGACACTCGATGCAATACCGATTCAGAAACGCGGTGACTTGAGGATCGACTTCGCCAGCCATCACGCATTGCGCATCACCAACGCAGAATCCAATAGCCGCTACAACGAACATCGTAATGGCAGAACGAATCATGAGTTCCTCAAGCCTGCGCTGTTGGAAATGAGTCCCGTTCCAGTGTCGAGCGGCCCATGCGATCCAGCTCATTTTTTCGGCCCTCCCACCATGTGGAATCTGACCTTCGGCTTGGCGGCCTTGAGCGCTTCCAGATCGGCGTCGGACCAATCACAGGAGTTCCAGATTTCTACGACTGCGAGATTCGGCAACGCCTTCAGTGCCACCAATGCTCCGTCGTCAAGCTTCACAACGCTGAAGCTCACGATTTTGACTGAGCCTATCTCCGCTAGTTTGCTCGCGGTCGCCCGATCAAGACTCGCGTGTTGGATTCCGAGTCTTTCCAGGTTCGCCAGCGCTGCCAGGGGTTCGAGATCGGCGACGTTCACCGGATTCTTCGGCTTGCCGTGACTCTTCACGCTGGTGAACGCGAGCGTCAGGGACTTGAGCGTTTCTATCTTCGCCACAGCCTCGGTCAGATCGCGCATCGAACCTCCGGCGGGCGGGGCCTGTTCACCCGCGTGAAGGGATTCGAGCGAGCGCAATTTGGCGAAAGCCTGAGCCCCGGCCTTCGTGAACGAATTCTCCGGGACCGTGGCCCAGTGACCGAAGGAAAGCGTTTTCAGCTTCGGGGCGTCAGCCGCCGCGGCAACGATTTTGTCATCGGCAAAGACACCGAGTCCCGCGTGTTCCAGTCCCGCCATTCCTTTCAGGAGAATGACCGCGCCTTCGACCGGCAGCATGACGTGGTCCAAGTTCAGGCGAGTCACCTGATCCAGTTCGGCGAGCGCGTGGTAACCCTCGAGTGATCCGGGCGAGAACATTTCCGAGAACTGACCAGGGCCGGTGCCACCCAAGCTCAGCTCGCGCAGCTTCGACAGCCCTTTCAAAGCGGCAAATCCTTTCCCGGTCAAACGGGTCGTGCCGGAAATGCGGATGGCTTCGATCTCCTTATGGGCGGCGAGCGCGGCAACCTCGTCGTCCGTAGGAGCGAGGTCGATGCCGCTGGTGTCCGCCGTCCCTTTCCAGGACGCAGTCATTTTGCCGCCCACAGGTTCGATGGTGAATTTCGACTCGGCCCCCGCAGCCGGTAGTGCGGCGGACAGGAACAGGATCAGCAGGAAGAATGGTCTCATGAGATTCATGATCTGGGGCCTTAAAAAACGGGTTCACACGAGTTCTTTGATAATGCCGTCGGCTTCGCCCCCTGAAAATCTTTCGGTACCGCGACGCCCAGGACGCCAAACATGGTCTGCCACAGGTTGCCGAGGCGGACGTCTTTCTTGTCGAGGTGACCTTGGTGCTTGATGCCGAGCTTGTGACCGCCGACGAGCATCGTGGGCAGATCCGTGTTGTCGTGCGCGTTCAGGGTGCCGCCGCTGCTCCACGTGAGCAGCGTATAGACCTGGTTCATCGCGGTTGTGGCGTTGCCCGGCTTGACGCGCACGTCGCCGATCACCCGGTCATCGCCCAGCAGAGTCGCCTCGGCGACCGGCTTCGCGTCCGGATCGATCACGAACGGCTTCTCCGCCTCGAGCCAGCGCTCGTCCTCTTTCGCGTTATGGCAGGAAACGCAATGCTGCTTGACGAACGGCAACACCGGGTGCCGGAATCCGTCAGGCTGAAACTCTGTGGCATGTGCGACCCTCAGCGCGAGCAGCACACTCCAGGGGGCAAGCAATCGCACCACTCGTCTCACGGCAAGTTGCAGCATCATCGTTCAGTCCTCTCTGACCACGCGGAAACCGATGTAGCACGCTGAGTCCGCCGCGAGAAAGAAGGATCGGGTGCAGGCCATGTGGTTCTGCGGGGCCGAGTAGAACGAACCACCGCGAATGACCCGGACATCGACCCCTTCGGTCGACGGCTTGAGAACAAGCGGGTCCGCCACAACACGGTCCTTGCCGACTGCCTGCGTAAGATCCATGTAGGCCGTATACGAGTAGGCGTCCTGACACCATTCGAAGGCGTTGCCATGAGTGTCATGGAGCCCCCATGGGTTGGCCGGGTAACTCGCCACGGGCGCGGTGTAAACGAAACCGTCGCTGGGCTCTTTCTCCGGGTTGATGATCCATTTCTCGATCACCATCTTCGGATAAGCCTTCTCCAGCTCGGCCGTGCCGATATTCGCGAAGCGATACGCCTGATGAGGATCGGGGCCAAACCAGTAGGCCTGTCCCCACGTTCCCGCGCGACAGACGAATTCCCACTCGGCTTCGGTGGGCAGTCGGTAGGTTTTTCCTTCTTTCTTGCTGAGCCACTGACAGAACGCGACGGCGTCATGCCACGACACGCCGACGACAGGGTGATCGTTGGTTTGTTCGAACCCAGGATTCTTCCACGTGTACTTTGTCGAAGAGACGATGTCGAGTTCTTCGAGCTTCTTCACCGCACCAATGGCGCGCGGCGGGGTGAAGCCCAGCATCGGCGCACCGGGCGCATTCGGTTGGCTGGCTTTTTCAGCGTCGGTGATGTGCCCCGTCGCTTCGACGAATTTCCGGAACTGGCCGCGCGTGACCTCGGTCGCACCGACATGAAACGGCCGGGTGAATTTCGCAGTGTGCTTCCCGGCGCCGTACTCGCCCTGATTCAGAAAGTAACCTTGCACGTAGAGAACATAGGTGAACTTTTCAGCGTGCGCGTGGATTTCGTCTTCGCCGATCCCGCGCGTCAGCGTTCCAGGCTGGATGGGAACGAGTTTAATACCGAGCGCATTGGTCTCTTCGGCGAGCACGGATGTCGCTATTGCCAGCGCAAGCAACAACGCCTTGCAAACCGTTGACGAAGACCGGCGAAACCAATCCATGAAGTGCAGTGTGGTCATTGGTGGTCAGGCCTTGATGAGTTGTTTGATTGGTCCGGGGGAATCCTGGAAGTTTTTCGGAACCTGCACCTGCATTCGGTCCAGCATCGTGTGCCACAGCGACGACAGCGGCGTGTTCGGAGGCAGCTTCAGGTGGCCTTGATGCTCTATGCCAAGAGCCTTGCCACCGAAGATCGCCGTCGGCAACAGATCGCGGCTGTGACCGATGCCCATGCCACTGGAGAAGGCCAGCATCGTGTGATCGAGCACGGACGACCCATCGGGCTCTTTCATCTCGGAGAGACCTTTCAGGACGTGGGCAAAATGCTCCATGTAAACGCGGTCGATCCGCGCGAGGTCTCGCAACTTCACCGGATCTTCACCATGATGCGTCAGCGAATGGAAGTTGCCGGCAAGATTCTGCATCTTCGTCGTCACCAAGGCCCCGCCAGCGGATTCGACACGCACCATAAACGTGATCAGCCGAGTCGAATCGGTCTGAAACGCCAGCGTCGTCAGGTCGTACATCAGATGGAAATAGCGCCGTGCGTCCTCGATGGGATTGAATTTCTGTTGAAAGTCGCCCATCCCGGCAGTCGTCGGCTTCGGCTTTGGCGTCGTTGCCCATGCGATGTCGCGTTGCAATTCGCTTTCGACACCGCGGATCGAAGTCATGAACTCGTCGAGCTTCGACTTGTCGGTCGCGCTGATTTTCTTTTCCAAATCCTTCGCCTTGCCAACCAGGCCATCGAGAATGCTGGCCCGCTGGCGGAAACGGTGCTCATTCAACCGCTGCTCCTCCGCGGACACTGGGGCGAAGAGTCGATCGAAAATCGCTTTGGGGTCGTTCTCCGCCGGCAGTGGAATGCCCTGCTCGGACCACGACAGGGTGCTGACATTGCCTGGATACCCTGTCCCTTTCGTTTCCGAGAACTGCAGCGAGGGGAACCGCGTGTGATGCCCGATCTGGGCGGCGGCGATCTGGTCGGCAGAGATCGTCATCTTCGTCGCCGCAGGCGATGTGCCGGTGAGAAACGGATAGTCGCCGCCGTGTCCGCCGCCATGTTCGAGATAGGTTCCCGAGAGCACCGTCATTTGATCGCGAAACGGCGCGAACGGCTCCAGTGTCGGAGTCAGTGTGAAGTTCCTGCCTTCGTCCTGCGGCGTAAACAATCGCATGTTCATGCCCGTGCCGAAGTAGAAGATCGCGGATCTGGCCGGGATTTCCGGGCTAGTCGCCGCCGACACCGACTTCGGAAGCATGGCTTCGAGAAACGGCAAGCTGAGTGAAACGCCCAGACCACGCAGTACAGTACGGCGAGAAAGAGGTTGGCGAAGGTTCATGGAATTTCCTCACTTGGTTCGGAAGGGGTGAGACGTGGCAATGCCCGCAACCAGCGTGCGGATCGTAAACTGATTCTGCTTCATCTGTTCGACGATGGATTCAACTGCGGGGCGGTCGGAGGCCTCCAGCGTGCGTCCCAGGGCATAAGTCATCATCTTCTCGGTCAGGCCGCGCAGGTAACGCTCCTTCTGTTCCAGCAGTGCCCCTTTGAACTCGGCGAAATTCGCGAACTGGCGACCGCTGGGCAGGACGCCGGAGACATCAATGGGCGGAGCCTTCGCTCCCCAATTCGTGTCCTCGCCATCCTGTTTGTCCCGCCACTCACCAATCACGTTGAAGTTCTCCATCGCCATGCCGTATGGATCGATTCGACGGTGGCAGTTGGCACAGGACTCGATCTTCTGATGCTGGATGAGCCGCTGGCGGACGGTCAGGTTCCTGCCTTCAATGTTCGGTTCCACTTCGCCGACGTTGGGCGGTGGCGGAGGCGGCGGGTCGTTGAAGAGGACATCGAGAATGTACTTGCCGCGTTCGACAGGCTTGGTGCGCACACCGTCGCT
>CAIJTL010001605.1 GCA_903823545.1 uncultured Planctomycetaceae bacterium | reverse complement strand
GAAAGCTTTCTCTTAGCGACGCATATTGTTCGAGTACGGCGGGAGATGGCTGTAAACGATTGAGCGTATTGGCAAACTCGACAGCCGCCGCTTCCGTCCGTTCAAGTTTTCGGTACAAGAGTGCTGCGGCACTGATCGTTTCGGCCGACTTTTTAGCCATCATCAAGACCTTGGTTCGATTGCGAAGAAAGCCGATGTTATCCGGCTCTTCTCTCAGCAGTCCGTCGAGCAGTTTGAGTGCGTCGTCCGGGCGTTCAAACCAAATGGCCATTCCAATGAGTTCATTGTGGCATTCTGGAATTTCAGCGGCGAGCGAGACCGCTGTTTGCAAACTTGCTTCCGCTTTCTCCAGTTGGACCTTCGCGGCCCGCAGCTTTACTTCAGTTCGCTGTCGGACTGATTTTGCTTGAAATGCATAGATGGCATCGAGTGACACCGCTGCCGATGACGGATGTTGGTCATGGAGTTCAAGCAGTGGCTCAATCGCCTTGTCGTCACCTCGAAACAATTGAAACCTCAAAATGAGGCCGAGGTACTTTGGGTTTTTCGGCGCACGATCAGCGGCGATTTTGGCCTCGGCGTTTGCTGCTTCCATGCGGTCGAGCCGCTCAAGAGCAATCGCTCGCAAGTAATGTCCTTCGGGTGTGTCGTCGACCGGCTGTGCCGAAAGTTTGTCGAGCGCTTCCTGAGGACGCTCGAATTGCAAAGCTTTGCGAGCTGCGAGTGCTGCGGGCGAAAGGCTTTCGCCCCCGCAACCGGAAAACATTGTGATCAGCATCAAGCTGACAACTCTGAGTGTCATTCGAGTCTGTTCGATTTTCAACATGAGCATCTCAATCATTGATGTTCGTCTCAATCGCCTCTCGCAGTGTGAGCCGATCAAAACGTCAACCGAAAATAGAACTGATTGCTTCCAGAATGAACTACACGCGATAGCTGCACGACCTTGATTGCTCCGACCATCCTCTCGCCAGTGCTTAATCTGCTCTCTTTGTTCGTCGGACTATTCGCTGGGCGAGCGATCTGTTGGATGCGAATTGTGACTCGGTGCTTGCCGACTTTCGCACCGTTGTTCGAGTCATCGACAGACAAGCGGAAGCGGCCATCAGCCGCACTCGTCGCCATCGACGTTCGTCCGCTCGATTGTCCGCTCGAGCTGAGCGGCTCAAACATCACTTCAGCAACTGCTGGTTGACCACAAAATGTGATGTCCCCTTTTACTTCAGCCAACGACTCATCTCTTCGGCCACAACCGGTCATAAGCAGCATCGTCAGGCAGAAGAAGGTGAGTCGTTGCAACATGGTGGCCAGTGAACTTGAGCTGACAAAAACTCGTCCATCAAAACGGTAAGTTAGAGAGAACTTCTCGCCCGCCGATTGTGGAAAGCCCTTCGAAGAGCCCCTGATCAATGTTCTGATTCAAAAACCGGACGGTACCATCGGCAAACAAGAACAGTGCCCCACCGGTGTGATTTGATTGATACGAATACAAAGGACGCTCGTTTGAAGTGACGCCCATGGCGAGCGGTCGCGGATTCATGGGAAACGGAACCCCCGTTCCAGCGGGCGACACCGGGCAATCCGGTAACTGAATGTCTCGAGTCACCGCATAAGGATCGACGACCCACGCATTCCCGGCCGGCGCAAAGTAAACAACAGCGGCCATGGCCCACGGGTATTCGACGGGAAGCATGGGATAGCTCGAATCTGGTCCGCCATACGTCAGTAAGCCGCCAGACTTCTCGCCCATCACGAATGTTTGTGATGCTCCATCACGGAAATCTTGCGAGCGGCACGTGCTGTTGTAGCCGAACGCTCCGCGAGTCGGTGGCCACTGTTGCCAGAAGTGCAACAGCCCTCCAGGACAAGCAGCCTCTGGTCCTGGCAGTGCCCGAATAATGTCCGCTCCGTGGCTAAACGCGTAATCGCTCGGAGAGCCCGCCATGAATGCGGTACCGCCGCCAATATTAGGAGTTAAGTGCGTTGCGCTCGGACAGATCAATCCGGCCAATTGAGTTTGATTCAGCGGCCACATCGAACGGTCTGTAACATCGGTCATGCTCGAGAGCCACGTCTTGCGGAAGTCGTACTTCGCATAGAGCGCTTGTTGCTCCAAATAGGGCAACAGCATGTGAAATCCGGACCAATGGCAACGATATTGCAAGCCCGAACCGGTCGGCGGTGGCGGGGGATTTCCGTCTTCTTGTCGCACGAAGCTAGGCGGAAAGGTTTTGTGCGAACCTTCGTAACCAGCCAGAGCCAACCCTATTTGCTTGAGGTTGTTTTGACACTGTGCGACTCGCGCGCGTTCGCGAGCTTGCTGAACCGCCGGAAGCAGGAGCGCCAACAAAATCCCCACGATCGCGATCACAACCAGCAGCTCAATCAACGTGAAGCCAGTCGCTCGCGATTGCGTGCAGCGGGGAGGCCAACGCAATCCAGTGAGGTTCATGATAAATGGGATTCTAGGCCAGGGAACGAAGCCCGTGCGATGCCGATCCTCTGAAACGGTTAGAAAAACGGAGTTAAGCGTGAAGCCAATTACTGGGCGGCAATGAAATTGGTCATTGGTTAGCGGTCGTTTGTCATTGGTCATTCAAATAGACCGATGATCAATAACCGCTAACCAATGACCAATCTCGCTTTCCTTAATGGCTACTGAGCCTCGTCATCGATACCGGACTTCAGCTTCTGTTGCTCAAGCTTGTATTGCTCAAGAGCCTGGACTTGTTGAGTCAGCTTGAACTCTGGTCCGGCTGGGAAGTATTGGACGTCGTCCTTGAGATAATACGCAGACGGAAGTGCTTGGCCTCCCACAGTTGTTTGACAGCCAACGGCAGTCGCAAACAGGGGGCACAACAACGCGACAACTAAACTTGCTGGGATTCCATTCCGCCACATGGTCGGGCCTCTCTAAACGAGTCGATCCAAAAGACACTCCTTTGATCGACCGGCACGACCGGAAACTTCGGTAGAATTTGCCAAGTTTTCCAAAAATGGGCCGCGAGCCAATGGTACGGCATTAAGCTTGGCTGTTTGGGATAAATGGTGAGTCGCAATTTTGGTGGTTCAGTCCCCGTAGCACAGGCGACCCTCCTGAGATTCCCCCGATGCAAAAAAGCTCTCCGCAATCCGCTCGGGAACAGGCCTCAGTACACATAAAGATATGTTTCCCGCAGAGGCGCAGGGTGCGCGGAGTTTATTGGAAACAGGTGTTTTGTTTTCTCGGCAAACTCTGCGCCTCTGCGGGAGAAGTTTGTGTTTCAACAGACCTGGCAGAGAAGTGGAATTGCACGCGAACCGCCAGCGGTTCGTTTTCACGTCGCTTACTTCTTCAACTGCCGATCGAAGTAATCGAGCATCGCCTTTTCCGCCTTATCGGCGTCGGGGCCTTTGAAGCCGTGGCCGGCACCTTGGAGCGTGAGCAATTCGACCTCGACTTCAGCACCCTTCAGCTTGTCGTGCATCCAAACTGCTTGTTCGTGTGCGACGTACTTGTCTTCAGTCCCGTGAATCAACAATGTCGGAGCGGCGTTGGGAGTGACCCAATACAAGGGGCTGGCAAGGATGTGTCGTCGATGCTCTTTGACCGCATCGCCTCCGAGCCACAACGGCAAGACTTCCGCTGCATCGACGCTCTTGCCGTAGGACTTCGTGAAGTCACTGGGACCGTAGTAATTCACGACGCAAGTCACGTTGACTGGCAACGTGCCATTTCCGTCGGTTCCTTCAAACATTTTGACCTCACTGGTGACGCCTAAGAATTGAGCGAGATGGCCGCCGGCCGAATCACCAACAACGCCAATTCGATTCGGATCAATCTGGTACTTGTCGGCATTCTTCCTCAGCCACCGAACCGCCGCCTTGACGTCATGCACGGCGGCCGGGAACTGATACTTCGGAGCCAACCGATAAGTTGCTGTCGCCGCTACGTACCCGCGATCGGCAAGTTGCTGACAAAGTTTGTCCCAACGCTCGCGCTTCCCCGCTCGAAAGCCGCCGCCATGAATGCACAACACGGCTGGCGATCGTTCCGTCTCTTTCCGGTCTTTCGGCCGAGCAAGATTGAGTTGCAGATGCTGGTCGTCGGGATTCGTGTATTCGATCCCTTGCTCGAAGATCACTTCGCCTGCGGAGACTTTTGACTCTGTCTGTTCCGCGGACGCGATGACGCTCATCAACAAGATCGCGGAAAAGAATGCTCGTTTCATACGTTGGTCCTTTGAAGGATGGAGTGACGGTTATGGATTGGGGGCATTTTCATAATACCGCTTGAGTCGACGCGAAGAGTTCCTTGACCACATTCCCCTCGACGTCGGTTAGTCGAAAATCGCGACCGGCGTGGCGGTAGGTGAGTCGTTCGTGGTCGAGGCCGAGCAGG
>CAIJTL010001604.1 GCA_903823545.1 uncultured Planctomycetaceae bacterium | reverse complement strand
GCTCGTTCCAGGACTTCTTGGTCGGTGACGAGGGCGATGACGAGTTCCGGCACTCAACCGGCAATGACATTGTCATCGGCGGCAACGGCGAGCATGACCAATATGTGCTGCAAGCAACTTCCGGCAACGACGTCGTGACGATCACCGCAGTTAAGGGCGAGTCTTCGAACCTCGCGTTCCGCATCTCGATCAATCAACCGGTTGAGCAAGGCGCGTTGATCGACCTGGCCCCAGACATCGAAGGCATCGGCGTGCACGGCATGGGTGGTGATGACACGATGACCGCTAACCTCGGCAAGAACGCACTGAAGAATGTCTTCTTCGACGGCGGTGAAGGTAACGACTTCCTCACGGTTAACGGCGAAGCATTCTTGTACGATGAAGGTGGCAACCTGCTGACAACAGCAGACGGCCAACGGATCGAATCGAAAGCCAAACTGATCGGCGGAGCCGGGAACGACAAGCTGATCGGCGGAGCCGGGAACGACAAGCTGATCGGCGGCAAGAGCGACGACTCGATCGATGGTGGCATGGGAAACGATACGATACTTGGCAGCGACGGCCGTGACACGCTGATTGGCGGCAACGGTGACGATGACATCTTCGGTGAAGGTGAAGACGACAAGATCTTTGGCGGTGATGGAAATGACACTCTGAAAGGTGGCGACGGAACGGACGAGATCCACGGCGAGGGGGGCAATGATGAGATTTGGGGTGGCGAGAAAAACGACTCTCTGTTTGGCGGCGTGGGCAACGACTCCATTCGCGGCGAAGGCGGTCAGGATGTCGTTGATGGCGGCGAAGGATCCGACTGGCTCCTCGGTGGGGCAGACCAGGACATCATCCAAGGGGGCGTTGGAGATGACAGGATCAGTGCCGACCGGGACTCGGACTTACTTTCTGGCGATGAAGGTCATGACTCTCTGACTTGGCAAACGGAGTCGAGCGGTCAGGTTCAAGTTTTTGCGAAAGCCATTCTGGCGAATGGCGTAGTCGTCGCGGATGCGTCCCGCGCCCAAGGCTTCGAGGCGTTTGAAATCGAAGCAAGTAACGGGATGCCGCAGGTCGTGACATCACGAAGTGGTTGGACCGTTGCTCATTACGGAACTTTCGAAAAACAGATAACTGTGAACGGAGCTGCTGTCACACCAGCCATCACGACAGACAACACGTCACTTGTCGGGATTTGGTTTTTTGGTCTCGCGGAGTATCGCATTGATCAAGCCGGTTCCGTTTTGACTTTCACGAATCCGACTGGCAACTCAACAACAGGTGCGTATCGCTCATCGACCGAAATCGAAACGAACGCATCGTCAGGGTGGGGTGCGATGTCAGCAGTCGTCAAAACGGTGGGCAACACCAAAGAACTTTTATGGTCCAATGGGACCGTGTGGAAAAGCAACGGATTTCTTACCCCTCAGCTCGTCCACCAGCACGGTGGTCCGTTTGCCCCAGGCCAAACGGGGTACGCGGACGTGAATGGCGACGGTAAGGCCGACATGATCTTTCAAGGTACGGACAACACCTTCTGGTTGTCG
>CAIJTL010001603.1 GCA_903823545.1 uncultured Planctomycetaceae bacterium | reverse complement strand
GTGTTGAAAGTTGTGGTGCACGCGGATCGCGTGCATGAGATGTTGTAGAAACGATGGCACGCGAGCCGCGTGCTCCACAGAAATGGTGGAGAGCCCGCTTTTGCGGGTGTTCATAAAACTGAGCCGTTGCCCTATGTTGTGGCGATGGCGTTACTGTTTTGATTTGAATTCTGGCCACGGTGCCCCACTCCCATGTCTGACAAAGTTGTCTATCTGATGCGCGGTCTTCCATCGAGCGGAAAGAGTCATTTGGCGCGCCGTTTGGCGGGGGACGCGGGGGTGCTCTTGGAGACCGATCAGTTTTTCTATCACGACAACGGAGATGGAACACGCTCGTTTCATTACAGCGAAGCTCGGCTTCCGGCGGCTCGGCAGTGGGTGTTTGAGCGATTTCGAGAGGCTCTTGCTGCGGGGCAGTCACCGATCGTTCTCGATCGTGGAAACGGGTTGAACGAAGAGACTCGGCTCTTCGCCCAGTACGCTGTCGATCAGGGGTATCGGGTGGAGTTGAAAGAGCCGGACTCACCTTGGTGGCTCGAAATCAAAGAATTGATGCGCGGTCGACCACAGACGAACCCGTTACTGGATCAATGGGCTCTGCGATTGTCACAAATGAGCCGCGAGACACACCGCGTGCCGCTCGACACGATCCAAAAGTGGATGAGCACGTGGCGCGTTGACTTGACGATCGAAGAAATCCTCCGCCGAGGCCCGCGAGCAAACTCGTAATCCAGGTCTTCGACCTGCGGCAAGGCCGACCGATGACACCATCCGGAAATCGAACCGTCATTCAACTGCGGTAAACCCTCTCATGTAGAGGCATGGGGTTTGCCTTTTAGCGAGTCACCGTCTTTCACGCGGCGTTTTCACCGCTTGAGTTAACAGGTGCCGCAGCTCCGTCGACCATAAGTATCGCGAAAGTTTCGTGATGCGAACTCGACTCGCAGAGCCTTGGCACGCCCGTCAATTTTTGTCTGATGCGGTGGCGATCGCCGCTGAAGAAGCCTCTTTGTGTCGTAAGTGGATGTCAACAATGTCGGCGAGCATCGCGTCAAAAGAGTGTTTATCGGCCGAGCGAAGCGTCGCTCAACCGACAAATACGTCTCAAGCTCATGCCGGGCGCGAACTGGCGCGCAATCTTTGGTTAGCGCTCGGTTGCTTGTTCTGCTTCGCTTGGTTTCGAGAGTGTCCGAGTTATTGCGGTTATTTGTCTGGGATGTTGGTTGAGCCTGCGCGGCTCTCATTTTGGGGGGAAGCATCGCTCGCTTGGTTGGTTCTGGCGAAATCCGCTCAGGGGCTGTTGCCAGTTGTGTTGATCAGCCTGTGGTTGACGGTCCGTCGCCGAGTTCTGTTGGGGCGTCTTTTTTTGAGTGGCTGGGTCGCGCTGCTGATTTTTTGGTTGTTTACGGACCATGTGGTATTTGTACTTACCAGCCATCACGTGGTGGAGTACTTGGGTTTGGCTTTTCATCGTGACGCTTGGCAATGGGCTGGGGAATCATCCAAAACGGTCAACATTTTGGTGATATTTGGCTGCTATCTGTTGGTTGGTGTTACAGGACTTTTTGAGCTTGTTGCGTGGGTTGATCGAAGGTTGAGTCGATCTTCTCAAGCGGGTCGCCGGAGTTCGTTTCTGTTTGGCAGTTTTGCGTTGCTGTTCATTGTGATGCTCGGTTGGCCGTTGCCACGTTTGGCAATGAGTGAAGTTGACTCGCGCCTGGTGAGTTGTCTCGAACGAAACCTCGCTTGGCGACCCATGTTTTGTGAGGTCGATCACCGCAGCGGATTGACCGATTTGCCTGATTTGAGAAATCGCGCATCGCAGGTTTATGCCAATGCGAAGGCGCGAATGGGCGACCAGCCGCTGGATGAGTATTTTCAGATTGCGACCTCCGAGCGTAAGCATGTTGTCTTGCTGGTTCTGGAGAGCTTTCGGCGCGATCTGATTTCGCCGGAGACAATGCCGTTCTGTGAAAAGCTGTCGCACGAGTCCTTATTTTTTGAGCGACATTACTCGAACTCGAACATGTCGCATTACGGGCTGTTCTCGTTGTTATATGGCCGGCTGCCGTTCGTTTACGACGAGTTACTTGATCGCCGTATCAAGCCGCAGGCGAGTGAGCTGTTTCGGAATTCGGGTTATCGGAACTCATTCATCACCAGTGGCGATTGTTCGCACTGGCTGCGCATGGGGGAGTTCCTGAATCGCGATTCGTTCGATGAGTTGTTGATTTGCCAGCAGCCGTCGTGGGTGGCACGCGATCGGCAGGCAATGGCCCGCGTTAAAGAGTTGCTTAAAGCTAATCCGGAAACGGATCCGCAATTCATCGTCTGCTTCTTGGTGGCGACGCATTTTCCGTATGAGTTTCCGCCGGAGTTTCGACGGTTTAAGCCGGTCGCCAAAGCGAAGGACGTGCTCGCTGTGCAGAATTCTGCGGTCGAAGGGAACTCAACGGCGATGAAGAACCGACAACGAAATTCAGCGAGTTTTCTCGACGCCGAGATTCAGCAGTTGGTGACGTCGATGGACCGCTCAAAGGCGATGTTTGTCATGACCGGCGATCATGCGGAATCGTTCAAAGAAGACGGCTGCTACTTTCATGGCTCGCGACTTTCGGATGCTCAGACGATGGTCCCGGTGCTGTTTTGGGGCGAAGGAATTCAACCGCAGCGAATTCAGCGGATGACGTCGCACGTTGATGTTCTGCCGACGCTGAGTGCTTTGCTGACTCGTGGTCGCGACGTCGTCGATCACGGGCATGGCCACAACGTCTTGGTCAGGAATTCAGCCGCGATTGAGCAAGTGCTGTTGGTTCATGGGCGAATGACGAGCCGGGATCTTTTTCAGCGGGCAGTGCTCGTCTCGCCGGAAATGCGTTTGCCGATGTTGCTGCATTCGTCCAAAGGGGGTGGGGTTACGTTGTTGGACCCAGTGGATGCAATGGATCGAACGTTGCCAAGTCAGGACTTTTCAGAAGCTGCCGTGAACCGCTTAGCCGTGCGGATCGAAGCGGCGTTTCGGATGCTGGAACAACAGCGGTTATTGTCGGCATTGAATGTGCAAGCGAAGTGAACCGAGAAAGCGATTGCTGAGATCGCGCGGTGCGTCACAAAGTAATTGGCGAGCCGGGTGGCGTTAGCCCCCGGACT
>CAIJTL010001602.1 GCA_903823545.1 uncultured Planctomycetaceae bacterium | reverse complement strand
GCAAGCGGCTGGCAAGGTCATTGAAGCGTTTTCGCAGTTCGTTTCCGGCGACCAGATCGCCGTCGGACTCGTCGTCTTTCTCATTATTGTGGCCATCCAGTTTTTGGTGATCACGAAGGGAGCGACTCGCATCAGCGAAGTGGCTGCACGATTTGCGCTCGACGGCTTACCCGGCAAGCAGATGGCGATCGACGCCGATCAAAACGCCGGTGCGATTAGTCACGAGCAAGCTCGACAGCGGCGTGACGATTTGATTCGACAAGCGGACTTCTACGCGGCGATGGACGGCGCGAGCAAATTCGTCCGGGGCGATGCGGTCGCCGGATTGGTCATCATGGCGATCAACGTCATCGGCGGACTCTACATGGGGATCTTTGAGTACGATCTGCCGATCGGTGAAGCCGCCGATATCTTCACGCGGTTGACGATCGGCGACGGGCTCGTATCACAGGTTCCTGCATTTCTCGTTTCGTTGGCGGCCGGTTTGATTGTGACTCGCTCGTCGTCCGACAGTGATCTGCGTGGTGATGTTGTCGGGCAGACCTTCCGACATCCCGAAGCGCTGTTTCTGGCCGCTGGGTTCTTAGGAGCCATGTCTTTCACGGGTCTGCCGATGATCCCGCTGCTTTCGATGGGAGCGGGTTGCGTCGCAGTCGGTGTGATGTTGCGAAAGGGTTTGGTTAAGCCGGTCGAAATCGCCGCGAAATCTCCCCCAGAAACAACTCCCAAGCCACAACCGAAACTCGAAGATCACCTCCGCGTCGATCCGATGGAATTGACTATCGGTGGTGGCCTCGTGACGTTTGCTCAAAACGGAAACTTGCTGTCGAACATCTCTGAGGTCCGCAGTCGGATCGCTCAGGAACTCGGCATGTTGCTGCCGAAGATTCGAGTCAAAGACAACATTCAAATGGAGCCGTTCAGCTATGAGTTCAAGATGCGAGGCATTCCGGTTGCGACCGGTGAAGCACGCATTGATCGGCTCCTGGCGGTGAAGACTTCGTTCGTGACGGGCGACCTTTCGGGACAACGAACAATTGACCCCGCGACTGGTCACGCAGCAATTTGGATTGAACCTTCACAACGCGATCGCGCCGAAATGCTCGGCTATCTCGTGAAAAATCCGACCGATGCGTTGTTCGGACATCTTCACGAAGTGGTCCGCGAACATGCGGCTGAATTGCTCACACGTCAGCAAGTTCATGCGTTGCTCGACAACCTGCGGCAGACGTCGCCGAAGGTTGTTGATGAGTTGATTCCAGGCTTGCTCAAGCCGGCTCAAGTGCATCTCGTTCTAGAAAACTTGCTCCGCGAACGAGTCCCCATCCGCGATCTCGAAGCGATCCTTGAGACGTTGGCCGATCACGCCGAACAAACCAAGAACCCCATTCTGCTCACAGAATATGTTCGAGCGGCATTGGGGCGAACAATCTGCCAAAGCCATCGCGATTCAAATCGCATACTGCGAGTCCTGATGCTGGACCCTGACTTAGAAGACGTCATCGCCGCTGGTGTTGACTTCAGCGAGACGGGCCTGATCGCCAGGTTGTCATTTCCCACAAGCGATGCCATTCGCCAATCGCTGTCAGAATGGATTGGCAATACGGATGCGACTGCCGTGTTGACGACTTCGTCCGCCGTGCGACTCGGTTTGCGACACATCACCTCATCTGCATTCTCTCGGTTATCCATATTGAGTTTGAACGAAATCTCCCGAGACACGCAGGTTGAATCGCTGGGGATGGTGCAGGCGGCGATCCTCCGTCAAGGAGTCGCGATGGCTAATTCCTAAGCGTCGAGTCCCGATGGCCACTGAAATCCAAAATCTCAAATTTGAAATCGCCTCTGGAACCCATTCATGTCTGATGTCCGAACATTTCGAGCGGCCTCAATGCACGAAGCAATGCGGATTATGCGTCGTGAACTCGGCGAAGAGGCGATCGTTGTGAATACTCGCTCGACCTCGCAGCGACGGATGCTGCCGTGGCTCAAACCGAGACAAGAAGTCGAGGTGACAGCGCGCGTCGCGAAGGATTTGCGCAGCCAAAGTCGTGAGACTTCGGTCGGAGTTCTCGCGAGTTCGGCAACCGCAGCGATTTCGACAACGTCGGTAACTTCTCAAGCAACGCCTCCCAAGCCGGCGCAGTCGAAGCGATTCAATCGCGTTGACGATGCTCGGCCACTTTCGCCTCAGCAGTTGGCTGAGCAACTCGAACGTGAAGTGTTGGGGCGAGTCGAAGGGGCGATCAGCGATAGTGGAATCGAGCTGAGCCCTAGTCTTGAGCGGCTCATCAGCACGCCGAAAACTGAATCAACGACGGCACGTTCAAGTATTTCGCATTCCAGTAAAACAGATATTCCGTCGCTGACTCAGTTCAACGTCCCCGGCGAATTAAACGACCGACTCGATTCGATTCAGCGAATGCTCGAAAGTCTGAACAAAGCTCGGCACCTGGGCGGCGATAGCGAAGTTCCTCCGGAGTTGTTTCAGCTTTACACCGAATTGCTCGACGCTGACGTCGAAGATGAAGTGGCTCGAGATCTTTCCTTCCGCTTGCGACGGCATGTGAAGCCGGAACAACTTCACGACCATGATCTTTGCAAGTCGTTGCTCACTGGGCTGGTGGAGTCGGATTTCCATATCGCATCACCAATTAAGACTACTCCCGGTCGCCGTCGAGTGGTTGCTCTCATCGGGCCGACTGGAGTCGGTAAGACAACGACAATTGCAAAGTTGGCCGCGAACTTTCGACTCCGTGACGGCATCAAGATCGGCCTCGTCACCGTCGACACATATCGAGTCGCGGCGGTCGAACAGCTTCGTACGTATGCTGAAATTATCGATCTCCCGATGAAGGTCGTGACGAACTCGCTGGAAATGCGTCGCGCGCTGGATGAATTAGTGGGGCTCGATTTGGTTCTGATCGACACTGGAGGACGGAGCCCACGCGACGAGTTGAAGATTCAGGAACTCAAGTGCCTGCTTGCGGAAGCTCAGGTTGATGAAGTCCACTTGGTTCTCAGCCTTACCGCCGGAGTTAGCAGCTTGAAGGCGACCGTCGAAAAGTTTTCGTCAGCGAACACGACCGCATTGATTCTTACCAAATTGGACGAAGCGGCTGGCATGGGCTCGCTCCTGACTGCTGCCCGCAAACTTCCGCTACCAGTGAGCTACCTGACGACCGGCCAAGACGTCCCCGATGACATCGAAGTCGCGAACGCCTGCCGAATGGCGAGATTGGTGCTTGGGCAAGAACGATTAGAAAGTTGAGCAACTTAGGTTTTACCACTCCGCCGTTTTGTTGATCTGAAGATGACGATCACGAAGGCACAAAGACACGAAGAAGTGCATGAGGACATCGACAACATCTTTGATCTTTGTGACTTCGTGCCTTTGTGGTTGAAGTCGGAAAATTGAAATTGTGAATCTGGACATTGAGCTTTGCAGATCATGCGCGACCAAGCTTCCACATTACGTAACCTGATCCAGCGGCAACCAGCGTCGTCGAATACGTCGCGTCCACACGCTCGCGTCGTGACATTCACGAGCGGCAAAGGTGGTGTCGGGAAGTCGAATTTGGCGTTGAATGTTGCCGTCGCTTTGTCGCAACTCGGTGCTCGCGTTTGCGTGCTTGATGCGAATCCAGGATTGAGCAACATCGACTTACTCTGCGGTTTGAACTGCTACTGGAACCTGAGCCATGTGTTGACCGGCGCGAAGTCGTTGAGCGAAGTCATTCTGAAAGGTCCGGAAGGGATCAATATTCTGCCGGGAACCAGTGGCCTCATCGAACTTGCTGACAACAGTCATCGACAATCTCCGGAACTTTGCGAACAGATTGAGATGCTTGAATCCGCCTATGATTTTTTGATCGTCGATACCGGAGCCGGATTACAAAGATCGTCGAGTCAATTCGCAGTTGCAGCGGATGTCACGTTTGTTGTTGCGACGCCGGAGCCGACAGCGATTGCGGATGCGTATGCGACACTCAAATCTTGGCACGCCGAATTTTCGATCTGCCCGGAGGTGATCGTGAACCGAGCGGAGTCTGAAGAACAAGCGGTTCAGATCCTCGGTCGGATCGCTCAAACCATCGAGCTTTTTCTTCGTTGCTCAGCTCCAACTGGTTGCTGGGTCGCAGAGGATGATGTCGTTCGCCAAGCCGTGATTGCTCGGCAACCGTTTTTGTTATTGGCTTCAGACTGTGTGGCCACGAAGGGAGTACGGCAAATTGCCAAACGACTTTTTGCGGGGCCGCGTTCTAATCAAAGTGAGTCGCTGATCCAGCGGCTTTCCAACCGTGTGACAGAAAGGATTTAAAAGCTCCAAACGTCGCGACTAATTTCACAAGAATGCAGTTCGACGCCCAAACTTCTATAGCTGTGTTCTTGGGAATTCAGTTACAGATCGCACTCAGTTTCTTTGAAACACATTTCGCGTAATGTTCGAACCGGCAAAACATTTGTTGCCAGCCATTCTCACGTCTCATCCTGATCCGACTTTGACGATCAGGAAATCTGTAGCGAAAGACTCAAGTCACTTCCCCCCGCCCGCCGATATCTTCCAAAGAGGATTCAAGTCGCTCGTGACCTGCAACGTCGCCTGACGCTCAGACACGCCGACGATGACCTCACCCGCCTCTACAAGAGTTGTCAGACAACCGTTGGACGCACGCAAAGCATTGCGGCTCCCGGACCTCGTTCTGACGCTCACCACGTCATCCATCACACCACCAGTTCTCGATCGACCCACCACGGAGGGTTTGCTCCCATGGCTCTTGTAAAACTCACTGAAGAACAGCTCGTCGAAGTTTGGCAGGACTACAAGAAAGACCTGTCCAACCAAGAGCTTCGCAATACTCTCATGGAGCGGTATCTCCCATTGGTGCGATACAACGCCGAACGGGTTTGGGCCAAGCTGCCAGATGGAGTCGATCTGAACGATCTGATTTCCGCCGGTGTGTTCGGGCTGATGGATGCGATTGAAGCGTTCGACATGGAACGCGGCGTCAAATTTGAAACATACTGTGTGCCTCGTATCCGTGGTGCGATGCTCGACGAACTCCGCACGATGGACTGGGTCCCTCGCTTGGTTCGCAGCAAAGCGAGCAAGCTTGAAGCTGCCCGCAAGCGTGCCGAAGTCGAGTTGGGGCATCCACCCGCCGATGTTGATATCGCTAAGCAACTCGAGATTTCCGTTGAGGAATACGAGAAGATGAAGGCCGAGGCGAGTGCGGTGAACCTCGTCAGCCTCAACAAGAAATGGTACGAGACCGACAGCTACAAAGATGTCCGTGAAGTCGATGTCCTCGAAGACAGCAAGGGTGAAGATCCAACACACGGCATTCAAAAACGAGACGTCATGCGGCTCGTGACGAAAGGTCTCAACCGCAACGAACGACTCATCATCATCCTCTACTACTACGAAGAGTTGACGATGAAAGAGATCGGCAACACGCTCGGTCTCTCCGAATCTCGAGTCAGCCAAATGCACAGCAGCATTGTGATGCGGCTGAAAGATCAATTGGGCCGCCGACGTCCTGAATTCGGTTAAGCCAACTTCTGTAGCCACGGTCGCCAGAACGTGGGGAAACGCTTCATGCCACTTTCCCTCACATTCTTGGCGAGCGTGGCTACGACATTTATTTCACCTCTTTCACGTTGAATGCTTCTCGCTTCGGAGCTGTCTCGTGACGACACGTTGCACATCGTTGCAGACACTTGTCTGCGTTGCTGGTCTGCTGCTGACGATCCCTGGATGTGTTGGACTGGGATCACCACATCCGCTTTCGCGTCGTGCTCCACGCATGGTGAATCATCGTTCGGAAAAAATGGCACTGAGTCCCGGTGAAACCTGCGCCGTTGCACGTGCTAATGAGCCGAAAGATTTGAAGCCGACAACGAGATAACGTTGCGACTCTATTCGCTGTCGCCGTCATCGTTCCGCGTGCCGCGCCGTTTGCTCAATGAAGTGTTGATAAGCACTCGCAACGTTGTGCGGAGCGATCACGATGACGTATCGTTTCCTCGCACGTTCAAATCCGTCGACTTTCATTTGCAGACCAGAGGCCGCATGACACCCGCTCGGATCATTCTGGGATCACGCTCACCGCGCCGACGCGAATTGCTGAGTCTGCTTGTTCCTTCCGAAGAAATTGAAATTCGCCCGCCGGTAAATTCTGATGAGCTCGGTTTTGACGGCCTGACAACGTGGCTGGAGATCGCTCAGCGTTTGCAACTGATTGCTCGCGAAAAGAATGACGACGTCTGCGAACAGCTTTCGCAAGACATTTCGGTTCATCACGACGTTCCGCTTCTTGTGCTGACGGCCGACACGACGATTGTCGCAACAGACTCAATGAATCGTTTTCATGTTCTCGGCCAACCACCCCAAGATGAGACGTGGCCGGAGATCGTCAGCGGCTGGTTCCGCAACTTGTACGCGGGCCGCAGTCATATTGCTGCGACAGCACTCTGCCTGACGGATTGGCCAGTTGGTCGCCGAATTGAACGGATTGTGCAATCGCATGTTTTGTTTCGAGACGACGTCGAACCGTTTCTCGACTGGTATCTCGCCACTGGTGAGCCGCGTGGAAAAGCGGGAGGGTATGCGCTGCAAGGACTCGCGAGCGTCTTTGTGACCCGCGTCGAGGGGAGCATCACCAACGTTGTCGGCCTTCCGCTGGAAGCGCTCATCGAATTGCTCCCAACCAATAGAACAGTCCCTTCGAGGTTGTAAATGAATGGCGTGGAGCACGTTTTCAACGTGCCCTATCAGGCGATTCACGAGCACGTTCAAAACGTGCTCCACAAAATTGTCACAGCCTCTCCGTGATCTGAGTCTTCGAGTCTCGGTATGACTTGCCTAGGTTGCGGCTGCCCGACGCAGCTCTGTCGAAGAGATGTCCCGACGAAACTCGTGCTCAGGAATCTCTGCAAACAGATCTCTCACAGGACTGGGCATCGGTGTCTCGGACAACGTTTGAAAGTTTCCGTCTTCTAAGCGACCGGCAACGAGAAAGCGGCAGCCGTTAGAGCGGATCTCATTCAATGCCGTGACCATGTCTGCTTCGCTGCCGTGATAGTACTTCGATTGCACAATTCGTTCTGCCGTGTCGATGCCGACGACAAAGGTCGTGTTCTTAAAGAGTCGCGATTTCTCGACGAACGTCGGTGCTGCTGTCAGAACGAGTGGTCGATCGGTGAATTGTCGTCGTCTCGCGGCAATCGTCAGATAGTCCAAGGGGGGTTTGTCGACATTCACAATCGACATTTCAAACGCGACTGGTCCGTTGATATGTCGATCGGCCACGAGAGCTAATTCGCGATGGCCGTCGTGCAACGGATTGAATGCTCCTGACAACAATGCGCGTGAGTTTGGTCTCGCTTCGGCAGCATCGAATTTACCCCACGTTTTCGCTGCTCCCTCCAACTGTGGCATGGACCAGAACCATGATCGAACACCATTCCAGAGCATGACCAACGTTGGTTCTGCGGCCTCAGTCTCTCGATGAAATTGGTCTTCTGGCAATGCGACGTATGGGACGGCGAAGACATCTGGCCCTAATTGCTGTCCGATCCATCGCACGCCACATACTGAAGCAAGTTGATC
>CAIJTL010001601.1 GCA_903823545.1 uncultured Planctomycetaceae bacterium | reverse complement strand
GACCCGCAGCAGGATCAGATCGTCGAACCGAACGAAACGTTGGTCATCACGCTGAAGCCGGGAACGAACTACGTTCCGGCAATCGTGCATACAGCGACCGCCACGATCGTCGATGACGACATCGACGTATCGCTCACCGCGTCCCCCGCCTCGGTTAACGAAGATGGTGGCGCGAGCATCAATTACACGTTCACTCGCACGGGCGTGTTGAGCAGTCCGCTGACAGTGGGCTTCACCGTTGATGGCAATGCAACATTCGGCAGCGATTACACGCAAAGCGGTGCCGCGTCGTTTGGGAGCGGCGTGGGAGCCGTGACCTTCTCGCCCGGTTCGGCAACTGCGGTCGTGTCGATCACACCGACTGTGGACACGACCGTCGAACCTGACGAGACGGTGACTCGTGGCCTGTATCCCAACGGAGCAATCTTCAACATCGTCTCGCCTAGCAGAGCAACAGGGACTATTACGAACGACGACGTCATCGTGTTACCAAGCGTGACAGTCGCCGTGTCGCCTGCGAGTGTCGGCGAAGATGGCTCTTCGAATCTGATTTACACATTCACTCGCTCGTCGATCAGCGACATCTTGACGGTCAACTTCACCGTCGGCGGAACGGCGACGTTCACGACTGACTACAAACAGTCGGGAGCCGGGACGTTCACGGGATCGACAGGGACTGTCACGTTCGGCTTCGGCCAAAGCACAGCGATTGTGACCGTTGACCCGAAAGCGGACTCGATCATCGAAGCAGATGAAACCGTTGCTCTGACTTTGGCTGGCGGTGTCGGGTATACCTCGGCTGGCCCAGCAGCTACAGGGACGATCATCAATGATGAATTCCTACCGAATGTGACTCTCGCGGTCTCGCCAGACAGTGTTTGGGAAAACGGGACGCCAAACTTGCTGTATACCTTCACTCGCACCGGTTCGACATCAGGCCCGCTGACGGTCAATTTCACGGTCGGTGGAACTGCCACTTTCGTCTCGGATTACACGCAGTCGGGAGCGGCCACGTTCTCTGGATCTGCGGGGTCGGTGTCGTTCGGTTTCGGACAAAGTACCGCGACAGTGGTTGTTAATCCCAAGAGCGACGGCGTGATTGAGTTGGATGAAACGGTGTGTCTGACGCTCGCCAACAACTCGAACTACACAGTGGGAACAATCGCGCCGGTCAAAGGGACGATCAAGAATGATGATACCGGTGTCTCACTGGCGGTATCGCCGGGTAGCGTGGCAGAAGACGGTTCGGACAACTTGGTTTACACCTTCACGCGAGTTGGAAAATTGACTGATTCCTTGACCGCGAGATTCGCCGTGAATGGAACGGCGAAGTTTGGCACCGACTACACACAAACGGGGGCCGCTTCATTTGGCGCAGGTGCCGGGACGGTGGTTTTTGCACCGAACTCAAATACGGCGACGGTCACGATCAACCCTACCGTCGATGCCACCGTCGAATCCGATGAGACGGTCAAGCTGACGGTGACTTCGGGCACCGGCTATGCCATCAGTTCCCCGAGTGTGGCCATCGGAACCATCACGAACGACGATGTCGTGGTTCCTCCGAACGTGTCGCTGTCCGTTTCTCCCGCAAGCGTTTGGGAGAATGGCTCAACGAATTTACTCTACACATTCACTCTCAGCACGACCACTTCCGATCCACTGACCGTTAACTTCAACGTCAGTGGGACGGCAACCTTCACCACCGACTATTCGCAATCGGGAGCAGCGACATTTTCTGGATCGACGGGAAAGATCGCGTTCGGCTTCGGGCAGACGACCGCAATCGTGACCATCAATCCCAAAGGTGACACCACTTCCGAACTCGATGAAACCGTCTGCCTGGAGCTTGTCAGCGGAGTCGGTTACACGCTTGGAACGCCAACCAAGTCAGTCGGAACCATCATGAATGATGACGGTCCTTCGTCCCCCACCGTGACAGTCGGCGTGTCGCAATCCGTGATCTTGGAAAACGGAACGGACGCCCTCGTCTACACCTTCACGCGAAACTCAACGAATCCCGATCCACTGACGATCAACTTCTCCGTCGGCGGTACGGCGACCTACATCACCGACTACTCACAATCGGGAGCGAGTAGCTTCAGCAGCGGTTCTGGAACCTTGACCTTCGGCTTCGGACAGACAACCGCCCATATCACAGTCGTTGCGAAACGAGACAAAGTTGTTGAACCGACCGAAGACATCATCCTGAGAATCATCGGTGGTCTCGGCTACAGCGTCGGAGGCAACAATTCAGCCTCTGGCTCAATTCTCGATATTTGATTTTCGGCTTTCCGGTATTCTGAATCATGTTCCCAAGGCACCGTCCTCGAAATGTTTGAGATGCGAGACCGCATAAACTTGCACTCTCCTTTAAGCGATTTGACATACTGTGCCAGCTCGGAGTCACTCACGGAGGCAATCATCGAGAGCAATGGGAGGAGAATCTTGGCCGTCATGCTATTTTCACAACTCGTTACGAGGGTGGAGTCTGACGCATTCGCTGAACAGCGCTATGTGCTCGGTGGGGTGCATCCAAGCCGTCGATGATACCGGCCGCTTTGCGATTGCAGCGACTGCCCCAATCGGTTCATTTCGAGAACTTCAAATCAGGCGTCTTCGTGACGCCGATTGCGACGGCCACACGCTCCGTGGTCGGCCCCAAACCGGCTCATTCTCAGTTGCCGAAGTCACTCATTCGGCCACGCGG
>CAIJTL010001600.1 GCA_903823545.1 uncultured Planctomycetaceae bacterium | reverse complement strand
ATCCGCACTTGATCACGCCGGAGTTGGCCAAGAATCTGCGAGTGACTCAAGGGATTAGCTGCGAAGGTTGTCATTCACCGGCTGGAGATTCTCGCGGCGGGGGAGCCGTCGTGACCGGCTGGTTTCAGCCGCATGCTCAGCGCGACCTGTGGTGGCTCTTGTCCGCGAAGGATAAACAAGACAAGTTTGGTTTTACCGACATCCGCTCGGCGGCGGCCCGCACGAGGTTGTGTTTGACGTGTCATCTTGGCAACGCAGCCGAAGGGAAAGTGGTCACGCACGAAATGTATGCCGCAGGGCATCCACCGTTACCGGGCTTCGAGCTTTCGACCTTTGCCGCACAGATGCCGAAGCATTGGCGCGATTTCGATAAGAAGTCCGATGCCGTTCGCGACGAGTTTCTGAAGAAGAACGTGGACGATGTCTACGGACGGGATTCGTTCAAGCTCGACAATCTGCACGAAACGAACAGCCTTCTCGTTGCGGCATTGGTCTCATTCAGTGAGAACCTCAAGCTCTCGGCAGCTCTCGCGGAGGAGGCGACAACAATGCCGGTCGCAAAGCCTGATTGGCCCGAGCTGGCTCAGTTTGAATGTTTCGCCTGTCATCATGATTTGAAAGACAAAAGTTGGCGTCAGCGACGCACGCTGCGAGGCGTTCCCGGTCGCCCGATGCTACGAGCTTGGCCAACAACATTGACGAAGCTGGCGATTAAGCGAGCCGGGAACGATCCGAAAGAGTTTGATCAACGTTTGCAGACGATCGAGAAGTTGCTCAGCGAGCAACCGTTCGGGCGTCGCGAGCGTTGGCACGCGACGATCCGCCCGTTGACCGATTGGCTCGACGAACAAGCGTTGTCGCTCGAACGGAAACCATTGCCGCGCGAAGCGGGCTTCGGGTTACTCCGCGAAATTGCTGTCGTCGCAGAAAGCGATCTCTGGGATTACGACTCGGCTCGGCAACTCGTCTGGGCCGCGCAAACTTTGCGTCGTGAACTATCCAGCGATCGCAGTGACGAAGCCCTACGATCGAAAGTCGCCGCGTTGGATTCTTCGTTCGCAGAAATCGAAAAACACTTTGTGCTCGATCTGATTCAAGGTCGCAAAGCTCAGCAACAATTGCCCGGCTCAACGAAGAGCCGTGAAGTTCAAGAAGTCGACCTCGAAAAGATGCTGCCACCAATCGCCAACTACGACGCGGGAGTCTTTCGCGATCAGTTCCACAAACTGGCGACGAAGTTGGAGAAGTAACAAGGTCATCGCTGAATTGCGTCAGCAGCGATCGTTCCGATGCGGCCTGCGAGTGGGTTCACGGAGCCTTTGCCATCCGGGTGGACTCGATTGCTGAGGAAGATCACGAATAGCCCAGTGTCGGGATCAATCCAAATCACTGTGCCGGTGAAGCCGCCGTGGCCGAAGGCGTGATCCGACATCGTTGTGCCTCGATTGCTTGAGTATCCGGTTTTCATGTCCCAGCCGAGTGCTCGCTTTCCGGACGGGACGTTGCGGGGGCGAGTCATCTCGGTCCAAGTGACTTCGGACATGATGCGCGTTTCGCCCAATTGGCCTTTCATCACCATCGCGGCGGCGTACTTCGCGAGGTCTTCGGCCGTTGAAAATAACCCCGCGTGGCCAGCGATGCCGCCCAGCAAATGGGATCGCGGATCGTGGACTTCGCCGCGGATGAATTCGCCGTTTCGCTTTTCCGTCGGTGCGATCCGCAGTCGGAGTTCCGGTTTCGGTTTGAAATCGGTTTCCGACATCCCGAGCGGATCGAAGACGTTGGTCTTCGCAAATTCAGCCACCGAAAGTCCGGAGATGTTTTCGACGAGTTTGCCCAAGACCTCGAAGCCGACATCGCTGTAAGTGAACTTCACTTTTGGTTCGGCCAGTGGTTTCAGGCTCGCGATGTTCGACCACGCCTTTTCTGGTCCCTGTAAATAATCTGCAATTCGGTTGTCGGCGATGAGCCCGCCGGTGTGAGTCAGCAAGTGCTCGATAGTGATCTTCTCTTTGCCGTTCTCGGCGAACTCCGCCCAATGTTTCGCAACGGGATCGTCCAATCGTAGCTTGCTCCGTTCGATCAACAACATGATGCTCGTCGCTGTTGCAATCGGCTTCGTCAAAGAAGCGAGATCAAAGATCGTGTCGGTGGTCATCGCCTCGGGTGACGGTTCGAGTTGCCGTTGTCCGAATGCCTTCACCATTACCAGTCGATCGCGATGCCCGATCGCAACAACACAACCTGGCATTTTCTTTTCGGCAAGTGCTTGCTCGACAACCATGGCGATCTCCGCCAGTTTGACGGAGTCGAAACCAACATCGACTGGAGCAACTCGTGGGAGATTTGGTGGCGCAGCCTCAATCGTGTGGCTAGCAATCAAAGCCAATGCCAAGGCGACGTGGAACGGAAAACGAATTTGAGTCATTGGGTTTCCAAACTGTCTGAAAATCGCAAGATTTCAAAAGGTGGATGAAAGACATCAAAACTTGGAGGCAACATGAATCAGTCTGCTCACGATACCGCGTTTCAAATCATGGCGTCCAATTGCCGCTTCGGTTGTGGAATCACTCATGAAGTCGGCATGGACTTGGTTGATCTCGGTGCTCGTCGAGTGTTGGTTGTGATTGACCCCGCACTGAGATCATTGCCGACCGGTGCCGTCGTGCAGCAGTCGCTGGAAGAGAACAAGCTTGAGTTCGCTGTTTTTGATGAAGTCGAGGTCGAACCGACTGATATCAGTTTTCTTGCGGCGGCGAAGTTTGCGACTGAGGGGCAGTTTGATGCCGTCGTGGCCGTTGGTGGTGGAAGCACGATCGACACGGCGAAAGCAGCGAACTTGTACGCGACATACCCGGCAGATTTTCTCGATTACGTGAATCCTTCGATCGGAAAACAAAGGGCTGTTCCTGGACCACTCAAGCCGCTGATTGCGATTCCAACAACCGCAGGCACAGGGAGCGAAACAACCGGCGTCGCAATTTTTGATTACACGCCATTGCGAGTGAAAACGGGGATCGCCTCGAAGTACCTGCGACCGACGATGGGGCTTGTCGATTGGGAAAATACGCGAACGCAACCAGCGGCCGTAGCGGCAAGTGCGGGGCTGGACGTGCTCAGCCACGCACTCGAAAGTTACACGGCGTTGCCTTACGACCAACGTTCTCGACCAGATCGACCTTCATTGCGAGCGGCGTATCAAGGGGCAAATCCGATGAGCGATGTGTGGGCGTTGCGAGCCTTGGAAATCGTCGCCGAATTCCTGCTGCGGGCTGTTGCGGACACGAGCGATGATGAGGCTCGAATGCAGATGATTCTCGCTTCGTCGATGGCTGGAATCGGATTCGGGAATGCGGGAGTGCATTTGCCCCATGCAATGGCATATCCGGTCGCGGGGATGGTTCGGGAGTTTCGGCCGGCTGGCTACGCAACACAGAATCCGATGGTCCCGCATGGGATGTCAGTCATCTTGCACACTCCGGCGGTCGCTCGATTTACGGCACCGATGTCGCCAGAACGGCACTTGATTGCGGCGAAGGCACTCGGTGCGGATGTATCTCGTGCGAGTTTAAGTGACGCGGGACGGATTTTGGCGGATCAAGTGATTCACTTCATGCAGACCCTGGGGATGCCGCGTGGGTTGCAAGAGGTGGGATATTCAATGTCCGATATGTCCGTGTTGGTTGACGGGACGCTGGCTCAACAACGGTTATTGAAGCTGTCGCCGCGAGTCGCTGGTCCCGATGTGTTGGCGAAGCTGTTTGAAGAATCGATGCTGATTTGGTGATTCAAATGTGGCGTTTGTAAGGCGTTGATGCTGTTTCGCCACACGTCGCATAATCGGTTCAATGTTTCGGAGCTTCGTCGGCGAAAGTCCTTGCCGCTTTGACGGTCATCTGGTGCGGGCCTATCATGGCTAGCCATCAAAGGATTCAGATGGATGCCGGAGCGACGCCGCTGCTACCGGTGGCCGACGAGATGCGACACCACGAATCGAATTACTCGCGAGAGGTGCAAGGTGAAACTCTTCGATACGACCCGGGGTTGCTTGTTGCTGGTGGCTGGAGCGATTGCTCTGGTCGTTAGCAGCCAGCCAACTTTTGCTCAAAGCCCGACAATTACGCTCACGACACCCTTGGCGTTGAAGCCAGGACAAGCAACCGATTTGAAGTTGCACGGTGCGAATTTGGTAGGTCCAACTCAGCTTTGGACCAGCTTTGCGGCAACCAATGCCCTGGCACCGGAAGTCGCTGGTAACGGAACGAATGCGGCCGAGTGCGTCTACAAGGTAACGGTTCCGAGCGATGTACCTGTGGGAATTTACGGCATCCGCGTCGCTACGGCGAACGGAACATCGCCACTTCGGCTTGTGGTTGTGGATGACCTGCCATCCGTCCCACAAGCGGCTGGCAATAACGCGGTTCCCGGTGCTCAAGCTCTGACGCTGCCGGTTGCTATCGATGGCCAAGTCGGTTCGCTGAGTCAGCATTACTTCAAATTCACCGTGGCGGCCGGTCAAGTGGTAACGATGGATGTGCTCGCCCGACGGATTGGTTCGGCTCTCGATCCAATGATTCGACTGCTCGATGCCAAAGGACGCGAACTCGCCTATAGCGACGACGTTCCGGGTCTGCGTTCGGACAGCCGACTCTGCTATCAGTTCAAAGATGCTGGCGAATACATGCTCGAACTGCGAGACATTCGCTTTCAAGGAAGCGGTAATCACTTCTTCCGCTTGCGAATTGGCGATTTTCCCTGCGTCACCGTGCCATATCCGTTGGCTGCGAAAAAGGGGGCCGCGGCGAATGTGAACTTCGCGGGACTGAATCTCGACGGAGTGCAACCTGCGGCTGTTAACTTCCCGGCGGATGCCGCGTTTGAATGGGCTTCGGTGGCTGCAAAGCGAGCGAATGGAGCAAGCAGTAATTTTGCTTCGATTGGTGTGAGCAGCCGCGATGAGTTCTTAGAAACTGAGCCGAATGATGATCCGAAAGCACCGAATCGAGTTGATCTCGCGCAAGGGGTCAATGGTCGATTCGACAAACCAGGGGACATCGATCACTTCGTCTTCACCGCAAAAGCGGGGCAAGTGATGACATTCACTGGGATCACTCGGCGACAAGGTTCGCCAGCGTCTTTGAATTTGCGACTGCTGAATGCGGCTGGCGGACAAGTCGCGGCTAAGGAAGATTTCGGGGCGATCGATCCCACGTTTGACTTCACGTTCCCAGCAGATGGTGATTACACACTCGTTGCTCAGGATCTGCATCGTCAGGGCGGTCCACAATACGCATACCGCATCGTGGCGTCACCATTGCAAGCGGGGTTCACGTTGTCGGCTTCGGCGGACACCGTCAATGCCGTCACCGGCGGAGTGACGATGATCACCGTTACCGCCGCTAGAAAGAACTACGCCGGAACAATCAACGTTTCGGCGGTTGATCTTCCTGCGGGAGTAACCAGCCATCCAACGTTCATTGGTCCTGGACGAGATTCGGCGGTGCTGACTCTTCGTGGAGCAGCCGAAGTTCCTGCGGGAAAAATTACGCTCTCAAGAATCGTCGGCACGGCCAAGATCAACAATGCTGACGTCTCGGCAGTCGCTTCTGTTTCACCCGCATTAACCACGCTCTTCAACGGCTTACCCTGGCCGCCACAGAATTTGGCGAGCTCATTTTCCGTGGGTGTCGCACCCAAGGCTGTCATCAGTCTGCGAACCGAGCCAGAGGAAATTGTGTTTGGCAAAGATCTCTCGGCGACGGTGAAGTTGATTGTGGCTCGACAAGAAAAGTTCGATGAGCAAATCGTCGTTGCCGTGAATCCAGCACAGAATGGTCTGCCAGCCGGAATCACGGCTGCTGTTAAGCCGATTACGAAAGGTGCCAACGAAATCGAAATCGTTTTCACCGCGAATGCTCAAGCTCCGGACGGAGAATTCACTGCTTCGATTACCGGTGCCATCAATCAGAACGGTGTGAATACAGTCCAGCCAGTACCAGGAATCACATTGAGGTTGAAACCCGCCTTCAATGTCGCTGTCAAACTCGATGCTGATAAAGTCGCTCGCGGAGCAACCTTGAAGGGAAAAGTGACGATCGAACGCAACCCAGCGTTTAAGGGGCCGATCACTTTGACATTGCAAAATCTTCCCAAAGGTGTGACCGTCGCTCCCGCAATGGTTGCCGAAGGTGCCGTTGAAGCGGAAATTGTCCTAACAGTTGCTGCTGACGCGGCCCAAGGGGCGGTCAACAATATTAGTGTGAAAGGTGACGCAATGAACGGTGCCGCTAAGTTGGCGGGGACATCACCGAACATCGCACTGACAGTTGAATGATGTGACTTTCCAATGATCACCGAGACTATTTCGGTGCGCTCCCTGTGCCTTCCTTGTGTCCTGCCACCCACCTACTCGGCTTGAGGAATAATCATGCAGAAGCCTCAAATCTTCCTCGTTGTGGCGATGGTCGCCACTCTCACCTCGTCATTCCTCCATGCGGCAGATCAGCCGACGGGCCTGTCGTTGGCTCCCGGCAAGTTTGAACTGCGAGGCTCACGGGCTCAGCAGCAACTTGTCATCAGCGGTACCTACACCGCGGATGACGTTCGTGACCTCACGACCGGCGTCACGCTGACGTCGTCCAACCCCGCAGTCGTGAAGATTGAAGGGACTTTGGCCAAGCCTGTCGCGGACGGAACGGCCCAAGTCACTGCAACAATTGGCGGACTGACCGCATCTGCGGAAGTCACCGTCAAAGAGATGGCGATGCCTTCGCCGGTCAGCTTCAAGAACGAAATGTTGGCCGCTCTGACGAAGTCGAGTTGCAACATGGGTGCCTGCCACGGATCACCATCAGGCAAAGGCGGCTTCCGATTATCGCTGCGAGCGTTCGATCCGACGATTGACACGTTGACGCTTCGGTCTGAGTTCATGCAACGTCGAATCAACCCTGTTCAACCGGACGAAAGCTTGCTGATCAAGAAGCCGTTGATGGAAGTTGCTCACGGTGGTGGAAGACGAATCAAGAAGGGAGATCCCGTTCATCGCGTGTTCCACGGTTGGATTGGTGAAGGACTTCAACTTGATGCCGCCAATGTCCCTGAATTGGTAAAGATCGATGTCTTCCCGAGTAAGCGAGTCTTTCGCCCCGCCGGATCGCAACAGCAACTGATCGTGACCGGGACATTCTCCGACGGCAGCATGCGAGATATCACGCCGTTGACCGTCTTCAGTTCCTCGAACGAGCAAGTCGCTTCGGTCAATGAAAGCGGCTTGGTATCTAAGGGGGGGCGCGGTGAAACGGCAGTCCTAGCTCGGTTCCTCGATAAGATGGCCACAAGCCAGATCACTTTCTTGGAAGACGTTCCTGGTTTCGCATGGAACAATCCAGCCGAACACAACTTTGTGGACAACCTTGTCTTCGAAAAGCTCAAGCAGTTGCAGATTCTTCCGTCCGATTTGTGCTCCGACGAAGAGTTCTTGCGTCGAGCTTATCTCGACGTCACCGGTCGCCTGCCGACAATCGAAGAGACGAACGCTTACCTCGCTAACTCAGCTCCGGACAAACGGAATCAGTTGATCGACCAGTTGGTTGAGAGCGATGATTTTGCTGATTTTTGGACGCTGAAGTGGAGCGACATCCTGCGCTCAAACAGCAAGAAGATCACCGCCGTTGGAACTCAAAAGTTTCGCCGTTGGGTTTACGATTCGATCCGCACCGACAAGCCATTTGACCAATTCGCTCGTGAGTTGTTGACCGCTAGTGGCAGCGTGTTCGAGAACCCCGCAGCGAACTACTGGCGAGCGAGTCGCGATCCAAACGATGCGGTCGAGACGACAGCTCAACTCTTCCTGGGTATCCGCATTCAATGTGCGAAGTGTCACAACCATCCGTTCGAGCGTTGGTCGCAAGATAACTACTACGGCATCGCGGCAGCCTTTACTCGGATCGCTCGCCAGAAAGGCGACACCGCCGAAGAAGAAATCATCTACCCAATGGCCACTGGCGAAATCACTCAGCCTAGAACTGGTAAGCAGATGAAAGTGCATCTGCTTTTGAAGGGTGACGTGGATGATGCTGTGGGCCAAGATCGCCGCGAAGTCTTCGCGAATTGGTTAACCTCTGCGGAGAATCCATTCTTTGCACGTTCGGCAGTGAATCGAATTTGGGGTCACCTGCTCGGTCGAGGAATCGTTGAGCCAGTTGATGATTTCCGTGATTCAAACCCACCATCAAACGCCAAACTGTTGGATGAACTCGCCTCGCAGTTTGCAAAGAATAAGTTCAGCCAGAAGTGGGTCGTGAAGACGATTCTCAAGAGCCGGACCTATCAGCTCAGCTCAAGAAAGAACAACTTCAATAAGGACGACGAGATTTACAACTCGCACGCGAACACGCGTCTGCTGTCCGCAGAACAGTTGCTCGACTCGATCTGCCAAGTGACGAACGTTCCTGAAACATTCGCAGGACTTCCTGCCGGAACTCGAGCGGTCTCGCTCGCTGATCCCCCGACAGATCACTACTTCTTGAAGATCTTCGGACAGCCTCAACGTGAGATGGCTTGTCAGTGCGAACGGTCGAACGAATCAAACTTGTCGCAAGCCTTGCAGATGATTAACGGACCGACTGTGCATGGCAAATTGCGAGCAGACAACGGACGCATTGCGATCTTCGTCAAAGAGAACAAACCAGACGACGAGGTCATCACGACCTTGTATCTGTCTGCTCTCAGCCGTAAGCCAACGCAAGCCGAGCTTGACGCTGCGAAGCGTCATATCGCTGCTCAGCAGGATCGTCGCTTGGCCCTGGAAGACGTGGGGTGGGCGATTCTGAACTCGAAAGAGTTCTTGTTCCAACACTAATGCGGCGAAGCTTTGAGTGAATGAAGTCGCGAACAATTCGACACCCGGCGCAATTATTTGCGTCGGGTGTTTTTCTTGGATTGTTTGCGATCTTGTTTTTCGTGCGAATCAGTTTTGGATCGAACGGCTTTTTCCGTTGGGCTGTCGCTTATTTCCGTTTCATCTTCAGCCGCGTCTTCTCGAGCGGCTCGACGCTGAAGTCGGATGAATATCTGAAAGCTCCGCGGCATCGGAGAGACGAAGCGAAGGTCTTTGCCGGTGACCGGATGCTGGAAGCCGAGAACGTGTGCGTGCAGAGCAAGCCGAGTGTGCGGCCAGTCGTCGTGCTTCGTCATATTCGGGCGATACCGGCGATCCCCGATAATGGGATGCCCCGCTTCGGCTAAGTGAACTCGGATTTGATTACGACGTCCGGTATCGAGTTTCACTCGCACGAGCGTTGTCTCAAAAAGGACTTGGTCCACCATGAAGTGAGTCATCGCGTACTCCCCTTGTCCGGGAGTTGTGACGGAGTGCTGGCTCAGCCGTTTGCTGGTGACGAGGTAGCTCTCGTAGGTTCCCGATTCTTGCTCCATGCGTCCGGCAACTAGGGCGAGGTACTCTCGCTCGGGCGCACGGAGTCGAAGCTGATCTTGTAACGCTCCGGCAATTTCGGACTGCTTGGCGAAGACCAATAACCCCGATGTCTCTCGATCGAGTCGATGGACAACAAGCGCGCGCTGCTTCTGGCCGAGATAACGCGAGACTTCATCAACGAGCGTGCGAGGCTCTTGGCGTTCAGTGGGAACAGTCAAAATCCCAGCCTGCTTATCGACGACGATGAGATAGTCATCTTCAAAGATGATTTTGAATGTCTGGCACTGAAAATTCTCTTTGGGCCCCTTCTCCTGAAACTTGTCGAGCCACTTTTCGCGATAACGGCATTGTGGGTCGTAAGTGACGGAGACGACGTCCCCCTCTTTGACTTCAGTTGATGGCTCTGTCGTTTTACGACCGTTGATCGTGACGCACCCGCTCATGCACATGCCGCGTAGTTGTGAGCGCGATTTTTCGGTCAGCGATTTCAGAATCAGATCAACTCGGCCGGCTTGGTCAGCGGCGACCGTGTGTTGCTTGTGTTCGAGGGGCATGATGAATTTCGTGAGTGTTGTGAACGTGGCGCAAGATGATCGAAGACGACGAGGTCGCCGTTAAGTCATCCGCATCCAGGCAGCTTTGAGATAATCAGATTCAGGATGGCTCGCCGAAACAGGATGGTCTGGCGATGCTCCGGTACGAAACAAGAGTTGCATTTCGCGCGGACCTCGACGTTGGAAGCCGTTATCGTCGGCAGGGCCGATCGGCGCTCCTGCTTGTCGCGAAGCGGAGTAAAGCAGTCGTAAGAAGTCCGCTTCTTGAAGTAACCCGGAACAAGTGCAACTCAGCAGAATGCCGCCCGGTTTGACCAATTGCATCGCCAGGCGATTGAGATCGAAGTGTCGGCGAGTTCCTTCATCGAGTTCCGCTCGGTTGCGAATCAGCTTCGGTGGGTCGAGAACGACAACATCGTATTCGCGTCCGTTGCGAATCATGTCTCGCATATAAGCAAAGGCATCCGCTTGGACGAAAGTCGCTTTGACGCCGTTGAGCTGGGCGTTGCTGCGAGCAATCTTCAGCGGTTGTTCATCGAGATCAACACCGGTGACCTCGGCTGCTTGGCCAAGATTCTTTGCCGTGATCGAAAACCCGCCGGTGTAACAACACAAATCGAGCACCGACTTGCCTGCGGTGAAGTCTGCCAGCCGACGTCGATTGTCTCGCTGATCACAGAAGAATCCGGTCTTGTGACCGCCAATGAACTCAATCCGGAACTTTGTGCCGAACTCCTGCACGACAGCAGAACGAGGCAAGTCAGGCGAGGTGATGGGTTCGGCGGTGTATCCCTCTTGGCTCTCTGTATAAGGCCCGGGGCGAAGTACCCAGTGCTTTGTGCCAACAACTTCTGCCAAGCGTTCAAGAATCGCCTGACCGCGTTGAAACAAACCCAAACCGAAGGCTTCGGCCGAGAGCGTATCGCCGTAGCGATCGATCACGATTCCCGAAATACCGTCACCCTCTGCGTGAACGAGGCGATATGTATCGGTGACCTGATCGAGCTTCAGAACGTCACGCCGAAGCTGAACCGCTTGCCCCAACAGTCGATCCCAAAACAAATCATCCGGAGGCGCTTCGCCGGGACGAATGACCCGAATCATGATCTCGGACTTCGGGTTGAAGTAGCCGAAGCCGAGCGTCTCATCGCGCGAACCGACTAGCGCCACCAAATCACCGGGACCGGCTGGCGGATCAGGCGGCCCTTCGAGCCGCTTTCGGTAAATAACCGGGCTCGCACCGAGTGTTCGCAGCGGGACCGCTGACTCAATCTCTTCGGGCAAATCGAGAGGACGTTGTGCGGTGAGCGACAAAGCAGACCGAAATTTAGAACGTGCAGGAGGGCGCATGGCCGCGATGGTATCCGCAGTTCGATCCGATTGCCAAAGTAGCAATGCGATTACGCAGTCCAACATGTTCTCGTTCGCTCAAATCGTACTCAGCGATCCATCTGCGTACGCAGATCGCGGAGCAGGGCAGCAAAGGCAGCATCAAGGGGTTCGTGGTTTTCCAGTTCGAGAAGTCGGGGATGTGGCATTCGCGAATCTTCTCAGCCAAGACTACGCCGGTGTCGGCGTCACCGCAGCGCCAGTCGCAGATGTGGTCGATGCTCACCAGTCGGATCGGAAACAACTTCCACCGCTGCTCGACCCGTTCGGTCGCGCGGGCTCGTTTGATTTCTCGCCGCACCCATTCGCTGTTCATGCTGTGCCCCGAGAGCACCAGCAGCAGGCGGTCGTTGACCTAGATGGCCACGGCCGGCTAATTCGTCGGCTTGCAGAAACTGTAGGGTGGACCAACTGTAAAGACCGGGGACATAGGTGGCGCGCGTTCGGGGACATGGGTGGCGCTTCGGTACTCTGGCGACTTTCTCGAAGTAGAGGTGTCGCGAGATGTCCTGGAAAGTGTCGGATGTCATGTCTCAGAGAATGGAGTTTGTGT
>CAIJTL010001599.1 GCA_903823545.1 uncultured Planctomycetaceae bacterium | reverse complement strand
CTCGGTCAGGAGACCGGCCAGAACACCGGTATTGCGTAGCTCAGTTGCTCCGCAATTGAGCTACGCAATACGTCAACAACTGCCTAACGACATGATGATGTGTGTCAATCGACGTGCGAAATACGAATCGCGGAGCGAATCGCCTACGAGGTCACCCCGGAATCTCGTACTTCCATGCCAAACAACCGATCGCTGACCAGTAGAACGCGGCGAAGCTCAATATCGTGGCGATCCATTGCAGCGGCCACGTCTGACTCAAGCCGAGACGGTCAATGATTCGCTGCAACGCGATCGTTACGACGAACATCGCCGGAAAGCCGAATAAGAAACACCACTCGTTGACCAAACTTAGCCGACGACAAATCCAGTAGTAGCCGAACGCCGTCGCCAGAAACCAAAGGCCCGGAATGCGACGTCGCCACCAGGATTGTGTCCGTTGTGTGTTGTCCGTTGAGCCAAACGTTCTGTGTGTTGAAAGTGCCTCTGCCAGACACGCTTCAAACGAAACGAAGAGACAAACCGGCCAAGTGAAGGTGAACTCGCCTCGCCAAATGCTGAGCGGTGTGGTCGCTGCCGCGCCGAGCACAAACGCGATCAACCAAAACGCGGGACGCGATGACCTCCATTGAAATCCACGGCGCAAGCTGACCGCGATCAATGCCGACGTGCCGAGTATTCCGCAGAGCGATACCGCGAACCAATCACGCAACCAGCGATAGCTCGGAACATCAAAAGCATATTCCGGTTCAACGCCGAGCAACGCCTCCAACTTCCACAGCCGAGCTTGCGGCAGCGACTTCACGGTCATCGGTTTGGAAGCCAACGTGTTGTCGGCCTGGTGTTGCGGCTGTCCGAGGTAAAGACAGACCGCTCGGCTTTGATTCCTGAGATAGAGCCGACCGCGATGCAGCATCGGTGCGGTCCAGCAAATCTCGTCGGGAAACACCGTGACACGAGCCAGCTCTTCAAATTGTTCTGTTGAGGCTCGTGCCAGAATGACCTCACCCTGATCGTTGAACAGAATCAACTTGCCGTCGGCGACCACAATCGTGGCATGTCCCACTTTGTCGGTCGCCCAGTGTTCGTGCCCCGTGAGAAAGTCGAGGCAACGAAACGTCCCGCGCGAAGCGCGATGTGCTTTCGATTGAGCATCGCGCAGATCAAAGCCAAACAAGCTCCCGTCGATCAATACGCTAGACGTGACATCGTTCGACAGCAACGGGCTTTGCCAAACGTTTTCGAAACCCGCGTTCTCGCCGCCGGTCAACTTCAACAATCGTGAGCCACTACGGAACGGCGCGGTAATCCACAAATAGGGTTCTGAATAAATCGGCCACGCGGAGTGCTCGTCGTATCCGTTCGAAAGCTCTTTCCTCCAGAGCCGTTTTCCCGTCGCCAAGTCGTGACAGACAAGCACATTCTCCAGCAACCCGATGACCTGCTGATGTCCTGCAACGGTGATCGGCATCGCGGGGACATAGCTCGCCTTGTCATCGCCCGCTTGCCACACCGTCTGACCGGTCTTGGCATCCAGTGCGACGAGACTCACGCCCGGCTCACCGATCGGCAGCAGCACTTTGCCATCAGCCACAACCGGCGAACACGAATACCCGAACCCCGCATCCTTGCGACCGAATCGTTCAAACACATTCACCGACCAGATGCTTTGACCATCAAGCGTCAAACAGCCGACCAACCCGTAGGGAGACGCGAAATACAAACGCCCGTCGGACAACGTCGGTGTCGCTCGCGGGCCCGGATAAATGCCAGCCGTTTCGTAGGGCCAGTCGTAACGCTGCTCCCATAGTGTCTCGCCGGAATCTGCATCCAGACAAACCACGGTCTGCCCACCCAACGTCTGTCGTTGAGTAAAGACTCGCTGTCCGATCGCCACAAACCCGGAATACCCCTGTCCGAGTTCTCGCACCCACAACACCGGCGGCCCGTTAGTTGGCCACGACTCGGCTAGACCAAGCTCTGCCGAATGGCCATCAAAGTTCGGACCTCGAAGAAATGGCCATTCGCCGACTCGGTCACTTTTTTCGCCTCCAAACTTCACGTCCGCATCACAATCAGACGAGAGTCCGATCAACAACAATGAGATGCTCAACCAAATGCCGACGGTGCGCATGTTCGGATTCTCATTGGTCACGCCTCCTGATTTCGTTGTACGGATACGGAGGCGACGAGTTGAAAGAAGACGACGAATTACGCGATCAAGGCGAACTGAGTCTTGAGAAGTCAGCCTCACTCGCACGTCAAAATAATCCGACATCAAGATTGTCAATCATTGAAGTAGTTGGAGAAACGTCATCTTCATCGTGGTTCTTTCGCATTCCGATTGGCTGCAGCACAGAGCCACATCGATCACATTCGCGAGAAAGTCGATTCGCGTGGGCACGAGTATCGGACAGATAAGTGCGGTGTATCGATTTGCTTTTGGCCGGTGGCGAGTGACTTCAGGCCGGCGGCGACGAGGCCGGAGGTGAGGAGGGTTCGTTCGACAGGGTAGGGGGCTTTGTTGGTGAGGAAGGTTTCTTCGGCGCTCGACATCAACGCGGCGGAGTACGTCACGTTGGGAT
>CAIJTL010001598.1 GCA_903823545.1 uncultured Planctomycetaceae bacterium | reverse complement strand
TGATCCCACTCCATCAACTGGAACGCGCTAGCGTCCGGTTCGGACACAAGAACAACGACAAACCGGACGCTCACGCGTTCCGGCTCACCAGAAAGTTTTCGCCATGTCTACAGAACAAGCTCAACCGCAGCGTGCTCTCGCCGAGCGGATGGAACGCAGCCAAGTCATCACGTTGTCCGAGTTCCAGCCAGCCGATCCGTCATCGTGGGAACGCACGAGTTGTCGGGCGTGCTTAAAGACAGACTTGGTGGAAGTGCTCAACCTAGGTGAGCAACCGCCGTCGAATGCGTTCGTCGCGACCGAAGACCTCGGCAAACAAGAGTCGCGTTTTCCGCTGTCCTTGCGGTTGTGCGAATCGTGCGGCATGGTCCAACTCGGCCATGTCGTGCCACCAGAGTTGCTCTTTCGGTCTTACTTATTTTTCACATCTAGTTCCAAATGGATGGCGGACCACTTCGGCAAGCTGATGACCGAGAACGCGGCCGAGTTCGTGCCACCTGGTGGGCTGATTGTCGAGATTGGCTCGAACGACGGCACTGCTTTGTCCGCGATTCAACGGAGCGACGTGCGACTGTTGGGTATTGATCCGGCCCGCAACATCTCGGTGATGGCCGCTTCGCGTGGCATCCCGACGATCGCCGAATTCTTCAGCGAACCGATCGCCGCCGAAGTTGCTAAAGTCGCCGGGCAAGCGCATCTGATCGTCGCCTGCAACGTGCTTGGCCACATCAATAACCTCGACGACGTGTGCGAAGGGGTTCGCAAGCTACTACATCCTCAGGGCGCGTTCGTCATCGAAGTGCCATACCTCGCCCCATTCGTGGAACGCAACGAATACGACACGATCTATCACGAGCACTTGTCGTACTTCGCAGTCCGCCCTCTGGCCGCGCTGATGAACCGCCACGGCCTACACGTTGAACGAGTGCAACTCTTCCCGGTCCACGGCGGCACGATCCGAGTTACCGTAAAGCACGGCGTTTGGCGTTCCGATGACGCTCAGGCTTGGCTGAAACGTGAAGAGGCCGCCGGACTTTCGAAGCAATCCACGTATGCGAGGATGGCAGAACTGACCATTCGCAATAAGACCGAACTTCCCACGAAGCTCGCCGAATTGAAACGGGCCGGGAAAAAAGTTCTGGGCTACGGCGCTCCGGCGAAAGGAACCGTGCGGCTGAATTACTGCGGCATCGGGACGGACTTGCTGGCGGAAGTCACCGACTCGACGCCCGCGAAACAAGGTCTGCATATCCCCGGCACACATCAACACATCCGCGCGCCTTCGGCATTGAATGACATCAATCCCGATTATGTTTTGCTGTTGGCCTGGAACCACGCTCCCGAAATCCTCGCCCGCGAATCGGCTTTCATTGCTCGCGGCGGGAAGTTCTTGACTCCGTGGTTGGAAGAGTTGAAGTGATACTGCCGCGGTGGTACATCGAGCCGCAGGTAGACCGGACGGAGAACGTGTGCTGTCTCAGGTCCGCTGTCGTCCGAAAGGTCTCTCCTGCGGTTCGATGAGCTACTCGCGAGGGCAGCGCGTAGCTAACTCGCTCAAACTGTCCGGCTCCCGCATCTGCGATGCACCTCGTCCCGGAACTACTTCTTGTCGTTTCATCCACTGAGTGCGATCGCTCAAGAATTGCACAACCGCGTGTTTCAAATCTGCACAGAGGTCGTTCCCGGTTTTGGTTTGCTCCCTGCCAGTTCTACTCGAAACGCCGATCACTTCTTTCGTGCCATCACTGGATCGTCGGTTGAACGGCAATGTCTGCCACTTCTGATTGGCGGTATCCGATTTGCCTATGAGTCAACGGTCGCCGTGTTGGGGGCTGTGATAAAGGCAACTGTCGTGTCGGCTGCCAAGTCAGATTTCGCTCCACTCGCCAAAGTTATTGTCGTGTCGCCGTTGAAACTCGAAACTCAACCATCATCCGCTCCAAAGAATGAGCCCTGGCCAAGCTTCGTGGTTACGATTTCGGCTGGGGATCGTTGGGTTGTGCGCGTCTTGTTCGGCATGGCGGTGTTTTGCCTCGTGTTGGGCGTCTTCGTGTGGCATGTGTTGCTGACAGAAATCCCGCGAGACAAAGGCACTCCCAAGCCCCCGTCCGTTCATAGTCCTGCCAAGCATTCAATC
>CAIJTL010001597.1 GCA_903823545.1 uncultured Planctomycetaceae bacterium | reverse complement strand
GTCCCTTTGAGGGAACTCAGTTTCGTTTCACCCTCGGCGGCCAGCCGTTTGAATTCAGCGGCTTGATCCAAAATAAGAGTGATTTCGTCGGCGGAAAGCTCTTCCAAACCGAGCAGATGTTTCTTGGTCCAACGCACCCCAGCAGCGGCCGAAGCAGTCGCGATGGTCATGGGCGATCGAGTCCGACAAGAGGCAAAGAGCAAAGTTCGGCGGACTGTACCGACCATGCACGCTCGCTTCAATCAACGAATCGAGGGCAATTGTTTGCCGTTTATTGAGGAGGTCGACGATCAGGTTCCGGACGTCGACCATCAAACTCCTGCGGTCTTCGCGGACCTCGTTGGTCGCGCATTTCTGGCGGTCCATTGGGAGGCAAACGGCGGGGTTCGAGGATTTCTTGAAGCCAATCTCGCAGATCGATCGACAGCACTTGCATGCGTGGTCGGACTTCGCGGTCGGCAATCTTCTGAGCTTCCTCACGATTTCCCGTGAGTCCTTCCGCCAAGGCAAGCGAAGCCCAGGCTGCGGCCAAAACGTTGGGGGGCGGCGTATCGCGGGCACCGGTGATCTCACGACTGAGTCGCTTCACTTCCTCAAATCTCTGCTGTCGAAGGTTACGAAAGATCAACGCCTGTCGCGCTTCATGATTTTCGGGGGCATCACCCGGAAACAGGGTCAGCACTGCCAGCCATGCATCGTCGGTGTTCTCTCGACGCGCAAGGCTAAGTTGATCAGCAATCGTTGGTTTCTTTTCAACATGAGTCAGGTTTTGAATCGGCTGCCTCAACGCCGAAGGACGTTCGGTTCTCGCTCCGACCGAAGCAGAAGCAATGCCGATCAAAGCGCCCCAGATCAAAAACGAAGCCCACGGGTGAGAGACCGGACTCAACCATAACGCGGCGAATCGAAGTCGGTTACGAAGACTCTTGCTACCTGCTCGATCAACGTAACTCGCGCCGGCCCGATCCTCGTTAGCGGTCGCAACGTGTTTATCGATGTCACGCAGTTCGCGCAGAAGTTCCGCTGCCGATTGAAAGCGATCTTCGGGTTGCTTCGCCATCATCCTTCGGACGATTTCACAGATCGATTTCGGCAAGTCGCGTCGTAGATCAGAAAGTGACGGCGGTTGCGAATTCACTTGGTGATAAGCAACTGCGAACGCCGTCTCGCCGCGGAAGGGAGGATGTCCTGCCAATAAATGGAAGGTCGTGACTCCTAGCGAATACAGATCGCTTCGATGATCGACCTTCTTTCCTTGAACTTGCTCCGGACTCATATAAAGCGGCGTTCCCATCGTCATACCCGCTTGAGTCAGGCGCAGATCGCCCCCTTGCATCAGCGTCGCGAGTCCGAAATCGACGATCTTCGCGACTCCTTTTTTCGTCAGCAGAATGTTTTCCGGCTTGATATCGCGATGCACGATTCCGGCTTCCGCAGCGGCCTGAAGTGCTCCAGTAATTTGCTTTAGTAAGTGCAACGCAATCTCGAACGTGGGCGGGCCTTTCTTGGCGATGTAGTCGCGCATATTCATTCCGGCGACATACTCCTGAGCGATGTAGCGAATGCCGTCTGACTCACCGATCGCATAAACTTGGACGATGTTGGGATGGTTGAGTCCCGCCGCTGCATGAGCCTCTTGCTCAAAACGCCGCCGACACGTCTCGTCCGCTTGAATGTCGGGGCGCATGACCTTCACGGCGACCTGACGTTTCAGCGACTTCTGCTCGGCGAGCCACACCTCCGCCATGCCACCGCCGCCAATTCGTCGAAGTAATCGGAATTCACCGAGTTCCTTGTTCTGCCATTCCACTGCTCGCATCAACCCACTGACAGCACCACCTCCCGCGATCCGGCTGTGCGACAATGTTTGAGTGATCGACGTCGGTGCTCGCGGAGCTAACCCACTTCGCTGCATAGCGACCGTTGGTTGATGGTTCGACGAACCCTCAGATTCACCCGCCGGTGCAGAAGGCTGCTGTGATTGCGAGGACGATTCTGGCATTCAACAACTCCACATCGCAAACACTTATGACGTCTGTCCCAATTCCTTCGAGCGATTCGTGGCTGCTTCGACGGCGTTCATTAGCGATGCTCGGAGACCACCCCGTTCAAGTGCATGCAGGCCGGCAATCGTTGTTCCGCCTGGGCTTGTGACGGCGTCCTTCAGAACACCCGGATGTTGACCAGTTTCCAGCACCATCTTCGCAGCGCCCATCACCGTTTGC
>CAIJTL010001596.1 GCA_903823545.1 uncultured Planctomycetaceae bacterium | reverse complement strand
GTGCGTTGATCTGACTGGGTTGCACGCGAGCCGCGTGCGCCACAAATGCGTCTAAGTTTACGGTCGTTGCGACGTCTATCGCCGTAGCGAGTGAGTGATTCGGTCGGCATTTTGCCACAGCGAGAAAGAGGATTCCATGCGTCAGCAACACTGGCTTCGAGCGGTTCTGGTGGCTTTGGCGGTGGGAACGGGATTCATTGGGGAGCGACCGCCGCAACTGGCCGCGAGCGAGATCGGGTTCGTCGAAGACTTCGCTCTCGCATTGGATCGCACAGTCGCGCTGAAGCAACTTGTGCCGGGGACCGAGGACTTTTATTACTACCATTGCTTGCACTCGCAGCAGACCGAGCAGTTCGACAAGGTCGAACCGCTCGTCACGCAATGGATGCAGCGGCTTGGCCAGACGCCCCGCGTGAACGAGATCCTCGCGCGGCAGGCGTTGCTGACGTACGACAAAGACCCGCAGAAGACGTTGGAGTTCATCCGCAACAAGCTCGGCGTGCAGTTCGGACATCAGAAAGAAGAACTTGGCGTCGAACCGAATCTGCCGACGAAGGTTGACCCGCAATGGATAAGCCGAGCGACCCTGATGCAGCAGGCGTTGCGGCATCCGAATACAGACGGGTTTGACGACGCGGCGATCGATTGGCTCGTCAACGAAAACCTCGACCCAGATCGGCGGCGGCATTTGTTGTCGCGGATGAATCGGCCGGACTATGGGCCGCTTGTTAAGTTGGTTATCGACGACATCAATCATCCGAATTCCGGCGGCTTCGGGCAGTTCAACATTCATCGGCTGCTGACCAAGCGGCAGCTTGCCGAGTGTTTGAAACTGAAGCCTGACTTGATTCACAACCATCTTTGGGTCGTCGCGTCGCTCATCAAATTACAACCGGGGCCGGATGAGGACTGGCAGCACGACGCGAAGATCATGGCGGCGTACCTCGACCGCGTCTGGGCCTTCGCCAGCACGTTGCCTCCGTCGCAGAACTCACTCAAGGCGCAGACGCTGTATCACCGCTTGTGGCTCGATCGCTCACAAGGTCAGTTCGATAAGGAGCGGTTCCTGAGGTATCTGAAGCTGCCGCGACCGGTCGGTTACGGAGCGAAGGCGTATCTCGAATCGGAAGATGTGAAGCACCGGGCGGCTAACTTAGACGCCGACTTGCGACCGGGAGTGTTGTTCGCGCCAGTCGGCAATGACGAGCCGCTCGTGCGCAGTTATTTGCAGCACTTCCTGGTCGACGTGCCGAATACGAAGGACTTCGATCCGCTGATCAACGACACGTATCTGAGGCATCTCTTCGCTGAAACTAAGATCGTCAATGGGCTGGGCGAGCCGGAGCAGTGGGCCGCGCAATTACCAGCCGCCACTTTCCAACAACTGAAGCAGCGAATCGACATCGACTTCGACTTTGCCAACAAGACGACCTACGGCGCGGACGATGCCGTCAGCCTCGATCTACATGTGAAGAACGTCGGCACGCTGATCGTGAAGGTGTTTGAGATCAACACGCGGAACTACTACCGCGAGCATCTCAAGGAAGCGGACACCGACGTCAACCTCGACGGTCTCGTCGCCAACAAAGAGACGACGCACACCTTTAACGATTCGCCCTTCCGGCGTATGAAGCGACGGTTCGATTTTCCCGAACTGAATAAGCCTGGTGTTTACGTCATCGACTTCATCGGCAACGGTCGCAGCAGTCGAGCCCTCGTGAGGAAGGGGAAACTCAAATTCCTGACGCGAACGACGACCGCCGGGCAACTCTTCACGGTGCTCGACGAGCAGAACAAGAAACTGGACGACGCCCGCATTCTGCTGGGGGGCCACGAATACACGCCGGGCAAAGACGGGACGATTCTGGTTCCGTTCACGCATCAACCGCGTCGGCAGCCAATTGTCCTCTTGGGGCAGACGTCTCGCCTGCGGGGAGACGATGCAAAAGGGGAAGACGACGGGGAGGCGAGACGCCTCCCCCACGAGTATGCGTGCCTGGATTACTTCCAGCATGAGGCAGAAACGTACGCCCTCTCGGCGGGGATCTACGTTGATCGCGAATCGCTGCTGACTCGCAAGAAGACGAATGTCGTCGTTCGTCCGCAACTGACGCTCAACGGCACACCGGTGTCGCCGAGCATTCTCGAAGAGGTCAAGCTGAGGATTGTTTCGACGGATCTCGACGGCGTTCCGTCGTCGACCGAAGTTCCGAACTTCAAGCTGTTCGACGACCGCGAGTCGGTGCATGAGTTCCAAGTGCCGCCGAGGACTCAGTCGTTGCAGTTCGTGTTGCAGGCGAAGGTCCAGAGTCTGAGCCTCAATCAAAAGATCGACTTCGCTGTCGGCGAGGCGTTCCAGTTCAACGAGATCGAAAAGACCGAACGGATCGAAGACCTGCACTTGCTCCGCACGAACGACGGTTACTTCGTCGAGTTGCTCGGAAAGACTGGTGAGCCGAAGCCGTCGCGGCCAGTACAAGTCATCTTGAAACATCGCGACTTCCGCGATCCGGTGCATCTCACGCTGAAGTCCGACAAGCTCGGTCGTCTCACGCTGGGACAACTCGACGGGATCACGGCGATCACTGTCACTGGCCCGGAGGGAACTCAACACGCTTGGCCGATCCGCCACGACGAGCATGTCTACACGCAGTCGCTGCATGGCCGAGTCGGTGAAGTGCTGGCACTGCCGTATCTCCCTGGAAGTCGGGGAGGAGTGCCCGACCTACAGCAGGAGGTGTCGCTGCTCGAACTGCGAGGCGATTCGTTTCTTGTCGGGCATCCCGACAAGCTGTCGCTCAAGAACGGGCTAATCACGATCGCTGGCCTTCCGGCTGGTGACTTCGATCTCTGGTTGAAGTCGAGCAACAAGCACGTCCGCATTCGGATTGCGCCGGGCGAGACGAAGCACGGCTATGTGCTCGGTCAAACGCGACAGTTAGAAACGCGTGCGTTGCCAGCGTTGCAGATCGAAAGCATCACGCAGGATGACAAAGAGCTTACGATTCAGCTCAGCAACGTCAGCAAGTTCGCGCGAGTGCATGTTTTCGCCACGCGGTTCGTTCCGGCGTTCGCGGCGGGAAGTCACTTGTCAAAGATCATCGTCGCCGAGACATATGCGATTACGAACTCGCCCGCCGAATCGGTTTATCTCGCGGGACGGAACATCGGCGACGAGTACCGTTACATCATCGACCGCAAGTACGCGAAGAAGTATCCGGGCAACATGCTCGAACGCCCGTCGCTGCTGCTCAATCCGTGGGTTGTGCGCACGACGGAAACCGGCGAACAAGTTGCCGTCGGCGGCGATGACTTCGGTGCGAAAGGTGTCGGAGCCGGTCGTGGCGCGAATCGTGCCGAAGCGAAGCAAGCGGGTGCCGCATCGGCGGGTGACTTCGCGAACCTCGATTTCCTCGGCGAGGCGTCGGCGATCTTTCTCAATCTCGTCCCGGACAAAGAAGGCCGAGTCACCGTCGATCGCAAAGCACTCGGCGGTCATCAGCACATTCACGTCGTCGCCTGCGATCCACTGAGCACGACGTCACGCAGCGTGGCCCTCAAGCCGGTCGAGACGCATTTCATTGATCTCCGTTTGGCGAATGGACTCGACTCGAAGCAACACTTCACGCAGCAGAAGCAGACCAGCATCGTCCGCGCCGGCGAGCCGTTTACGCTGGCCGATATCGCGACCTCGAAGTTCGAAGCCTACGACAGCCTGTCTCGCGTTTATCTGCTCTTCTCGACACTGACGCGCGACCCGAAGCTCGCCGAGTTCCAGTTCATCCTCAATTGGCCGAAGCTGAAACCGGCAGAGCAGCGGGCGATGTATTCCAAGTTCGCCTGCCACGAGTTGAATGTCTTCCTGGCGAAGAAGGATCCGGCGTTCTTCAAAGCGGTCGTACTGCCGTATCTGGCCAACAAGAAGGACAAGACTTTTGTGGATCGTTGGCTGCTGAGCGAGAAGCTCGAATCGCACCTACAACCGTGGTCACACGGGCAACTCAATACGGTCGAGCGAATCTTGTTGGCTCAGCGCGTTGCTGGCGAAGGCCCAAAGACCGCGCGACACATCGACGAATTGCACCGCTTGCTTCCTCCCGACATCGACCGCTTTCTGCATCTGTTCGACACCGCCGCGAAAGGAAGTGCATTGGAAACGAATGATGCGCTGGGCTTGAAGGGCGCGTTGGATGATCGTCTCAAAGAGGTCCAACTCAACGCAGCATTTGATGCGTCGCCGATGACGCCACAATCTGAAGCTGGTGGAGCAGTGAATGCACCAGCGCCGCCGGCGAGTGCGCCGGCGCTCGGAGGCCGTATGCGATTCGCGGCTCCGTCTGCCGGTAAACCTGCGGAGATGGCCGAAGCCCGCCGCAATCTCGCCGAGAAACAGGACGCCTCTGACAAATCCAAATCAGAAGTCATGAGCAAGAAACGGGCGTCGGGCCTCGCTCGCGACAGCAAAGCGGTCGATCGTCTCAGCGATCGCGATGAGGAGGCAGACGCCAAGGGAGCCAAAGACAGAGCGAATGTCTTTTTTGATCAAGAAGCGGAACAGCTTCGCCGCGAAGTCCGGCAGCTTTATCGCAAGCTGGACCCGACCAAAGAATGGGCCGAGAACAACTACTACAAACTGCTGATCGCCGATCAACACGCGGGACTCGTCACGGTCAACGCCTTCTGGCGTGATTACGCGCAGCACGTCGCGGCAGGGGCGAACGCGAACGAAAAACCTTTCCTCAGTACGAACGTCGCCGAGGCGTCGCGCAACTTCACCGAGATGATGCTCGCATTGTCGGTGCTCGACTTGCCTTTCGAGGCGGAGAAACACGAAACCAAATTTGACGGTCCGAAGATGACGCTCGCTCCCGGCAGTCCGATGATTGTCTTCCACGAAGAAATCAAACCGGCCAAGAACGCGGCTGCCGCAGTTCCGATTCTCGTCAGTCAAAACTTCTTCAAGCACGGCGATCGCCATCGCCAAGAAAATGGCGAGCGTATCGACAAATACGTCACGGAAGAGTTTCTGATCCACACCATTTACGGTTGCCAAGTGGTCGTGACGAACCCAGCATCGGCTCGGCAGAAGCTGACGCTGCTGCTGCAAGTGCCGCAAGGTGCGCTCACGGTCATGAACGGCCAGCAGACTCGCAGCGTGCATGTCGACTTGCAGCCGTATCACACTCAAACGCTGGATTACTACTTTTACTTCCCCGGCGTCGGGCAGTTCCCGCACTTCCCCGTTCACGTCGCGAAGAACGGCGAGCTGATCGCCTTCGCCGCCCCCACCACTTTGAACGTCGTCGATAAGCCAACCAAGATAGACACCGAAAGTTGGGACTATGTCTCGCAACACGCTTCGGCCGACGAGTGCCTCGCGTTCCTGACCAAGCACAATGTGCATGGCTTGAACCTCGAACGGATGGCGTGGCGGATGCACGACGCGAAGTTCCTCGACGCCGCGTTGAGCCTGCTCGCCGCGCGACACGCTTATCACCCGACGTTGTGGAGCTATGGTCTCAAGCACAACCACGTCGCCGCGATCCGCGAGTTCCTGCAACACACCGACGGCTTCGTCAACGAGTGCGGCGGCCGGCTGACAAGCCCGCTGCTGACGATCAACCCGGTCGCTCGTCGGACTTACGAGCACCTCGATTACAAACCGCTGGTCAACGCTCGTGCTCATCGCCTGAGCCAGCGGCGTCACATCGTCAATGCGGTCTTCAACAACCAGTACCATCGCACGCTGCAGCAGTTCGCATATCAGCGAGTTTTGTCTGACGATGACCTGATGGTTGTGACGTACTACCTTCTGTTGCAGGACCGGATCGAAGAAGCGATTGCGACATTCGCTCGCGTGAACCCCGATCGGCTCGCGACGCGGCTGCAATACGATTACTTCACCGCATACCTCGACTTCTTCAGCGACGACCCGAAGGCCGCGAGGACCATCGCCGCCAAATACGCCGACTATCCCGTCGATCGCTGGCGAGAAGCTTTCGCGACGATCACCGCGCAACTCGCCGAAGCGGACGGTGCCGGTGCGAAACAGATCGACAAGGACGATCGCACTCAAGAACAAACGCAACTCGCGGCGACCGATCCGAACTTTGATTTCACCGTCGAAGCGAAACAGCTCACGATCAATCATCAGAACTTGGACGCTGTCCGCGTGAGCTACTACCTGATGGACGTCGAATTGCTCTTCAGCCGTAACCCATTCGTCCAACACTTCAGCGGCCAGTTCAGCCTGATTAAGCCGAACCACGTGGTCACGATCGGTCTCCAACAAGCGGGCGTCGCCGGTGAGAAACCGCAACTCGACAAGGACGGTAAACCGATCCTCCGTGCTGGCACGATGAAGGTCGACCTGCCGAAGGAACTGCACAACCAAAACGTCCTCGTCGAAATCACCGGAGCGGGTCAGACTAAGACTCAGGCGTACTACTCTCATTCACTGGCAGTACAGGTCATCGAGAATTATGGGCAGCTCAAAGTGACTCACGTGCAATCCGGCAAGCCGATCTCGAAAGCCTACGTGAAGGTCTACGCTCAACGTCCTAACGGCAGCGTGCAGTTCTACAAAGACGGCTACACCGACTTACGTGGCCGCTTCGACTATTCATCGCTCAACACCAACAACCTCGACGCTGTCAGCAAGTTTTCGGTACTCGTTATGAGCGACGATCATGGCGCGTTGGTCAAAGAGGCGAACCCACCGAAGAAATAACGCCCCACGAAATGACGTTGCATCCATATCGAAGAAGAGAGCACTCCCACACAACGACTTTCGTGAGCCGCAAGGCGCTAGCCGCAGGTTCTGGATTCGCCAAAAACCGCGGCTAG